>JAUXST010000606.1 GCA_030679805.1 Reyranella sp.
GATCAAGGCGAAGGGGCTCACGACCCTCGACGAGGTGCGTGCCCACACCAAGGCCTCGGCCTCGTGCGGCACCTGCACCGGCCTCGTCGAGCAGCTCATGGAGCTGACCCTGGGCGACGCCTTCAACCGGACCGCCGTTCAGCCGATGTGCGCCTGCACGATACTCGGGCACGACGACGTTCGGCGCCTGATCGTCGCGAAGTCACTGAAGACGGTGCCGGCTGTCATGCAGGAACTCGAGTGGAAGACCTCGTGTGGCTGCGCCAAGTGCCGGCCGGCGCTCAACTACTACCTCGTCAGCGACTGGCCCGACGAATATGCCGACGACTACCAGTCGCGCTTCATCAACGAGCGCGCCCACGCCAACATCCAGAAGGACGGCACCTTCTCGGTCGTGCCGCGCATGTGGGGCGGCGTCACCAGCTCCACCGAGCTGCGCGCGATCGCCGATGTCGTCGACAAGTTCGCCATCCCGACGGTCAAGGTCACTGGCGGCCAGCGCATCGACATGCTGGGTGTCAGGAAGGAGGACCTGCCTGCGGTGTGGGCCGATCTCGGCAAGGCAGGCTTCGTCTCGGGCCACGCCTATGCCAAGGGCCTGCGCACGGTGAAGACCTGCGTCGGTACCGACTGGTGCCGCTTCGGCACGCAGGATTCTACGGGCCTCGGCATCCGCATCGAGAAGTTCATGTGGGGATCGTGGACGCCGGCCAAGGTCAAGATGGCGGTCTCGGGGTGTCCGCGGAACTGCGCCGAGGCCACCTGCAAGGACGTGGGCGTCATCTGTGTCGACTCCGGCTACGAGATCCATTTTGCTGGCGCCGCCGGTCTCGACATCAAGGGCACGGAGATCCTGGGCCAGGTGAAGACCGAGGACGAGGCGCTCGAGTATATCGCGGCGCTGGTCCAGATGTATCGCGAGCAGGGTCGCTACCTCGAGCGCATCTACAAGTGGGCCCGGCGCGTCGGTCTCGAGGAGATCCGGCGCCAGATCGTGCAGGACGGCGAGAAGCGGCGCGCCTACTTCGACCGCTTCGTGTTCTCGCAGAAGTTCGCCCAGGTCGATCCGTGGTCCGAGCGTGTCTCGGGCAAGGACAAGCACGAGTTCCGGCCGATGGCGACGGTGGGTTTCGCGGAGGCAGCCGAGTGATGACCATGAAGTGGGTCGAAGTCGGCTCGATCGACGATATTCCAAGCCGCGGCGCGCGTTGCGTGAACACACCCGAGGGCCGGATCGCGGTGTTCCGCACGGCCGAGGACCAGGTCTTCGCCATCGAGGACCACTGCCCACACAAGGGCGGCCCGCTCTCGCAGGGCATCGTGCACGGCACGTCGGTGACCTGCCCGCTGCACAACTGGGTGATCTCGCTCGAGACCGGCAAGGCGCAGGGCGCCGACGAAGGCGCAGTCAAGACGGTGCCGACAAGGGTCGAGGCCGGGCGCCTGTTCATCGCCCTGGGCTCCATCGTGGAAAAGGCGGCCTGAAGACCCGTCCGTGAATAAACGCGCGGCCCAGTCCGCAAAATCAACCGAACCACCCTCCAACAAGAAATCCAAGGGAACCTTTGATGGCCTATCTCGCACCGTCTGAATTCGTCGTGAAAATGATTGATGCCGGAGAATCGAAAGTCTTCATGTCGACGCGCGACACGATCATCCGTGCTTACATGGCCGGTGCGATCCTTGCCCTGGCAGCCGTGTTCTCGGTCACCATCAACGTGCAGACCGGCGTTCCGATCGTCGGTGCCGCGCTGTTCCCTGTCGGCTTCTGCATGCTCTACCTGTTGGGCTTCGATCTGCTCACTGGCGTCTTCGTGCTGGTGCCGCTCGCGCTGATCGACAAGCGCCCCGGCGTGACGCTGGGCGGCGTCCTGCGCAACTGGGGGCTGGTCTTCGTCGGCAATTTCGCCGGCGCCTTCACCGTCGCGGTGATGATGGCCTGCGTTTTTACCTACGGCTTCTCGGCCCCGCCCGACAAGGTGGGAACGATCATCGGGCAAATCGGCGAGAGCCGCACGGTCGGATATGCGGAGCATGGCGCTGCCGGCATGTTGACCCTCTTCATTCGAGGCGTGCTCTGCAACTGGATGGTTTCCACCGGCGTGGTCGGCGCCATGATCTCCACGTCGGTCAGCGGCAAGGTGATCGCCATGTGGATGCCGATCATGCTGTTCTTCTTCATGACCTTCGAGCATTCGATCGTGAACATGTTCCTGTTCCCCTCGGGCCTGCTGCTGGGCGGCAAGTTCACGATCATGGACTATCTCATCTGGAACGAGATCCCGACCGTTCTCGGCAATCTGGTGGGCGGGCTGGCCTTCACCGGCCTGACCTTGTACGCGACGCATGTGAAGACGGCTCCCAAGCGCGACATGGTGTAACCTCCATCGATGCAACAGAGCCTCGCCCTTCCGGGCGGGGCTCCTTGCCCTGGGCCACGCCAATGTCGCGCGAACTGAAGATCTCGATCGGGCAGCATTCCGACAAGGGCCGGAAGGAGACCAATCAGGACTTCCACGGGGCACTCATTCCCGGGCAACCGGCGCTCAGCCTCAAGGGCATCGCAGTCGCCCTGGCCGACGGCATCAGCAGCAGCAGCGTCAGCCGGATCGCCAGCGAATCCGGTATCAAGAGCTTTCTCGCCGACTACTACTGCACGTCCGATTCCTGGTCGGTGAAGACGTCGGCGCAGCGGGTCATTTCCGCCATCAATTCCTGGCTCCATGCCCAGACCCGGCGCAGCCAGTTCGCCTACGACAAGGACAAGGGCTACGTCTGCACATTGAGCGTCGTGGTCATCAAATCCACGACCGCGCACATCTTTCACGTGGGCGACTCCCGCATCTACCGCGTATCCGGAAGCGCTCTGGAACAGCTCACCGAGGATCATCGCGTCGTCATCTCGTCGGAGCAGTCGTATCTCGGCCGCGCCCTGGGGGCCAATTCCCAGATCGACATCGACTATCGCGAGGTTCCGCTCGAGAAGGGCGACGTCCTGGTCATGGTGACGGACGGTGTCTACGAGCATGTCGGCGACGCCTTCATCACCAAGGCGATCGGCGATCATGCCGACGATCTGGATCGTGCCGCCAAGGCGATCGTCGAGGAAGCTTATAGGCTCGGCAGTCCGGACAACCTCACCGCCCAGATCGTCCGGGTCGATGAGTTGCCGGCCGGCGACGCGAGCGAGGTTTTGGGCTCGATCTCCGAACTGCAGCTTCCGCCGCTTCTCGAAGCGCGGATGATTTTCGACGGCTACAAGGTCCTGAGGCAGATCCATGCCAGCAGCCGCAGCCATATCTATCTGGTCGTCGACACGGAGAGCGACGAGATCGTCGCCCTGAAAATCCCGTCGATCGACCTGCGCGGCGATGAGGCCTATCTCAAGCGTTTCATGATGGAGGAATGGGTCGCGCGTCGCATCGACAACGCCCATGTGCTGAAGCCGCGCCTGCAATCGAGAAAACGCAACTACCTCTACGTCGTCACCGAGTACGTCGAGGGCAAGACTCTCGCCCAATGGATGAACGACAACCCCAGGCCCGACCTCGAGGCTGTGCGCGGCATCGTCGAGCAGATCGCGAGGGGCCTGCAGGCGTTCCATCGCCTGGAAATGCTGCATCAGGATCTACGACCGCAGAACATCATGATCGACACGAATGGAACGGTGAAGATCATCGATTTCGGCTCCACGCGGGTCGCCGGTGTTCTCGAGGCATCGCCGACCCTCAACGGCAACGACATCCTCGGCACCGCGCAGTACACCGCGCCGGAGTATTTCTTGGCCGAAGGCGGCTCGCCGCGGTCGGATCTGTTTTCCCTGGGCGTGATCGCCTACCAGATGCTGACAGGGCAGCTACCCTATGGCGCGCAGGTCGCTCAGGCGCGAACGAGATCGAGGCAGCGCCAACTGGCCTACCATTCCGCGCGCGGCCGCAATCCCGATGTTCCGCTGTGGGTCGACGGGGCGCTCGAGAAGGCGGTGCATCCCGACCCTTCCAAGCGCTACGAAGCGCTCTCCGAGTTCGTCTTCGATCTGCGCCATCCCCGGGAAGAGTTCTTGCGGTCCTCGCCTCCGCCGCTGCTGGAGAGAAGCCCGCAATTGTTCTGGAAGGGCCTCTCGTTCGTTCTGGCCTGCGCGGTTCTGGCGCTGCTCGCCTATCCCATCCGGTAGGGTACGACCATTGCAGAGCCTGTGAAGACGGTGTAGCTCGCTTCCAGGGTCAATCAGGGAGGTGGTTCATGAAAAGGCGTGTCCTGCTTACGGCCGTTGCCGCCATCGGCGTTGCCACGATGCCGCTCGGTGCCATGGCGCAGGCCTATCCCACCAAGCCGATCTCCATCATCGTGCCGTTTTCGGCAGGTGGTCCGACCGACGCCTTGGCACGCATCCTCGGCCAGCGCATGGGCGAGGCGCTGGGCCAGGCGGTCATCGTCGACAATGTTGCCGGCGCCGGCGGCACGATTGGCGTCAACAAGGCGGCCAAGGCGGCGCCCGACGGCTACACGGTGCTGTTCGCCCACATGGGCACGCTCGCGGTCAACATCGCGCTCTACAAGTCGTTGCCCTACGACAGCCAGAAGGACCTGGAACCGGTCGGCCTCGGGGGCACCAACCCGATGGTACTGGTCGCGAAGAAGGGCCTGCCGGCGAACAATTTCGCCGAGTTCATGGCCTACGTGAAGGCCAACCAGAAGAAAGCCCAGTACGGCATGGCCGGCATCGGCGCGGCGTCCCATCTCGGCGGACTGATGTTGAACAACATGATGAAGGTCGACGTGCTCGAGATTCCCTACAAGGGAACCGCTCCGGCGCTGAACGACCTGGTGTCCGGGCAGTTCGACTACATGGTCGACCAGGCGGTGAACGTGCTGCCGCAGATCAAGAGCGGCAACATCAAGGCGCTGGGTGTCTCGACCCTGAAGCGCCTGCCGCAGCTTCCCGACGTGCCGACGATCGACGAGGCCGGCCTCAAGGGCTACGAGGTCACGATCTGGAACGGCTTCTTCGTGCCCAAGGGCACGCCGAAGGACGTCATCACCAAGCTCAACCAGGCGCTCGTCGCGGCCCTCTCGGACGAGAAGATCCGCGTCCGCCTGACCGAGCTTGCCGTCGACCTGCCGGCGCCCAAGGAAGCGACTCCGGAGGCGCTGCGCGACCAGCTCAAGGCGTCGATCGATAAGTGGGTGCCGGCCATCAAGGCCGCCGGCGTCCAGCCGCAGTAGGCGCGCGGAAGGTTCAGGGAATTGGGCCGCCCTTCTGGGGCGGACCTTTTCTTTTGGCGGTCGTCAGCCGGGATTGGCGGGCTGATCGGTGGGCGGCGTGGCCGTCTGATCGCGCTGCCGGCGCTCGCCCTGGGCCCGGGGCGGCTTGTTCTGCTGGCCGATGCGGCTGTCGCCGTCGCCGGGCGGCCGCGAACGCTGGCCGTCGATGCCCGGACGCTGCCCTCCCGGCGACGGGCCCGTCAGGCTTGCCTTGCGGCGGCTGACCATCCCTGTGGGCGCGCCGCTGATCGGGCGAGGACGAAGCGGGATTGTGCTGCGGCATGTCGGCGTCGCCGGAGTTGCCGCTGGCGGCAGGCGGAGCGGGGGGCTGGTGCGATCCTGCGCGAGGATCGGCTGGGCTGCGAGGGCGAAAGTGAAGAGCGAGACGCAGGCGATGGCTTTCACCGACGGCATGCAAGTTCCTGTGCACTGAGATCGGCCGGTCGATCTCCGACCTTGTCTCTGGTTACGCCGCTGCGCCATCCCCCAATTCAATTGGGGCAATTACTTGGCAAGGTGCAGTTGATCGAAGCGCAACTCCAATGAGCGGCGCACCTCGCTGCGTACGTCGCGAAGCGCGAGCGTCAGCTTGCGTTCCGGCCAGCCTATGTCGATCGTTCCGAAGTTCGCCTCGGCCAAAAGATCGCCGATGCGGTTCGGTCCCGGCTCCTTGGCCGCGGCGTAGACCTTGTTGAGGCCGCTCGAGGTGGCTTCGGAGAGAGGATAGAGGCCCGACGGCGTCTCCTGGTAGAAGGCGCCGATGTGACGGTCGCCGGACAGGAACACGACGCCGTTCGCGCCAGTGTCGCGGATCGTGTCGAACAGCTTCTGGCGTTCGAGCGGCAGGTTGCCCCAGCGCTCCCAGCCATGCCCCTCGGCCAGGACCTGGGTGCTGGACACGACCAGTCGCAGCTCGGCGGGCTTGCGCAATTCGCCCGCGAGCCATGCCCATTGCGCGGCACCCAGCATCGTCTTGGCGGGATCTGGATCCGGCAGGTAGCGTTGCTTGCCCGGTGCGCCGCGCTGGTCGGTGGGCTTGAGGGGCGAGCGAAACCAGCGAAGGTCGAGCAGGATGATCTGTACGCTCCTGCCGGGCGGGCCGACGATCTGCGAGGTGTAGATGCCGTCGCGCGTCCGCCGGACGTCGTCGGCGGGCACTTTCCAGAACTTCAGGAATTCTTCCTTGGCGACGGCCTTGTGGGGAAACTCGGCGCCACCGTCGTTCTGGCCATAGTCGTGGTCGTCCCAGATCGCGAGGTGGGGAACCGTCTCGCGCAGTTTCGTGTAGCCGGCGATCTCGGCCGCCGCCTCATAAGCGTGCCTGAGCTTGCCGGCGTCGGCGGTCTTGAAGTCGCCGTAGACGTTGTCGCCGGCGAAGATGAAGAACTCCGGACGATACGCCAGAATGGCATCCCAGATCGGCTGCGGATGGGCCTGGTCGGCGCAGGAACCGAAGGCGATGCGCGACAGCGGCACTCCCTGTTGCGCCAGGGCAGAGGCGGGGGTGAGGGAGACCGCGGCCATAAGCCGGGCGATCGTGCGGCGCCTGAACATGGTAAACACCATAATGACACTTTGTGTGACTTAGGTGGCAAGTCGATGAAACACCACCTCAAACGCGCCTTGGAACTGGCCTTCATTCCGGTGGCGGCAGCGATCGTCTTCGTCGAAGACGTGCTGTTGCATTATCTCGGCGTCGCCATGGCGGCGCTGGCCAAATGGCCGCCGGTCGCACATCTTGAGGCTTGGCTTGGCCGCCTGCCGCCGTGGGCGGCGTTGCTCGCCTTCGTGGCGCCCTCGACGCTCGTGCTGCCCGTCAAACTGGCTGCCGTATGGTTTGCCCTGCAGGGACGGTTCGGGCTTGCCACCGCGAGCATCGTGGTCGGCAAGATGCTGGCGACCGCGCTGCTGGCGCGCCTCTATCGCGTGCTGCGCCCGACCTTAGTGACGATGCCGTGGTTCCTGGCGTCGGAGACCTGGCTCTTCGCGTGGCGCGACAGGCTCTATGGCTTCGTCCGGGCGCTGCCGGTCTGGCAGCGGACGGTGGTACTGGTGCGCCAGGCAAAAGTCTGGCTGGCGGAATTGGTTTCCGGGCTTGTGCCACGCTAAGGTACGCTATGCCTGATGTCGTTTCATCGAAGGGTGCGCTGGGCGCCCGCATCGAAGGTCTCGACCGCGCGAGAGCGAACGAGCCCGCGCTTGCCGCGATGCTGAAGCAGGCGCTCGCCGAGCATCTGCTGGTCGTGATTCCGGGAGACCCCATGACGCCGGAGCAGACGCGCGACTTCGCGGCTGCGTTCGGCAAGCCGCAGATCCAGTTGCTGCGCTACAAGCGGAGCGGCGCCGTGCCAGAAGTGTCGGTGATGGTGAGCACCCTGATGGCCGACGGCACGACCGACAAGACGGCGATCCGGGCCGAGGATTGGCATACTGACGATTCGTATTTCGCGACACCGGCGAAGGCCACGCTGCTGCACAGCATCGAGATCCCGAGCCACGGCGGCTCGACCTGGTTCTGCAACATGCACTCGGTCTACGACGCCCTGCCGGAGGCGACGAAGAAACGGATCGACGGCAGGCGCGCCATCCACGGCTACGACACGCCGCGGGCGCGCAACCGGCCGTCGGCGCGTACGCCCGAGGAGATCGCCGAGACGCCGGATGTCGAGCATCCTCTGGTGCGGACCCATCCGGTCACGGGCCGCAAGGCGCTCTATCTCAATCCCAACCGGCTCGATCGTATCGTCGGCATGGAGCGGACGGAGAGCGACGCGCTGCTCGACGAACTGGCTGACGAGGCGCGCAAGCCGCAGCACCATTTCGGTCATGTCTGGAGCAAGGGCGACATCGTCGTCTGGGACAACCGCGCCACCATGCACCGCGTCATGATCGACTATCCGCTGGGCGAGAAGCGGATCATGCAGCGCGTGCTGATCGAGGGCGACCGGCCGGTCTGAGTACAAAGCCGCTCGGACGCTATCCTACGGTTCGAAGGGCATGCCTGGCGCCCCCGCCAGTTTGCGCATACAGCGCGCGCATTGATTTTTTGCGTAGCGCGCAGCGCTTTCATATTATCGCCTTGAATATGCAATAACTTGCTTGATAGCGTTTCACCAGTTGTCGATGAGTGGCGGAAGCATGTGCCCAGCTTACGATTCTGAAATCACGTTTCTTACCGGCGTCGATGAAAACAACAAAGTCGCGCCGACCAGCTACTTCACCTGGAAAGACGACGATCCGGCCACCTACGACACCTCCTCGACGGCCATAAAGTGGGGGAGCAGCACACCCGGGACGCCCGGCGGAAACGTCACCTATTCGTTTCAGGCTTCCTCGAACTGGACGTCGGATGAGAAGACCGTCTGGAAGGCCGGGTTCGGTCTGTGGGCGGCAGTCGCGAACATTACCTTCTCGGAAGCATCCGATCCGACCGCGGCGAACATAACGATCGAGCGCGGTACCGACGGGCAGGCCGTCGCGTCTTTCGGCCCGCAATCCTCGAACGCCGTCGGCAGCAGTGTCGTCGCCACGCCGAGCAGCACGGGACCGCTCATCTCGATCGACACGAACGCCGGCAGCTACGGTCCCCTCGGCCTGCCTCTGAAGGACAAGGGCGGCATTCCCTACGCGACGGTGATGCAGGAGATCGGCCACATCCTCGGCCTCGGCAACGCTGGACCGTACAGCGTCGCCGCGGAGGCCGATGCCCAGCAGTTCGGCCCTTACGACAGCCAGCTCTGGTCGGCGATGTCCGACGTCGCGCCTGGAGACGTGACGGCGGCCTATTTCAACGCCTATCCCGTGGCCGACACCAACTGGGGGACGATCCAGCAAGCCGGAGTCGTCTACGCCAACCAACCCCTGACGCCGATGATGCTGGATATCCTGGCGATCCAGCGTCTCTACGGGGCGTCGACCTCCGGTGTGTTCGATGGCAACGACACTTTCGGATTCAACTCGACCATCACCGGCGCCATCGGCCAGTTCTACAATTTCAGCCTGAATCCCAACGCCATCGTCACGCTGTGGGATTCGGGGACCAACAATACGCTCGACCTCTCGGGCTTTTCCGAGGACGCTGTCGTCACCCTTGCGTCCGGCACGTTTTCCAGCGTCGGCGGCCACATCAACAATCTCGGCATCGCCGTCGACACCGTCATCGAGACGGCGATCGGCGGCAGCGGCAACGACCAGATCACGGCCTCCGATGTTGCCTCGACCCTGAAGGGCGGCGCCGGCAACGACATGCTGATCGGCGGTGCGGGTGCCGACGATCTGCAGGGACAGGCCGGCGACGATTACCTCGACGGCGGCGCCGGTATCGACACGCTCGCCGGTGGAGCGGGCAACAACTTCTTCGACTTCATGCGGGGCGAGGCCAACGGCGACACCGTCACCGATTTTGCCAGCGGCGACGGCTTGCAGTTCTTCGGCTACGGCTTTGCCTCGGAGGGCGCAACCTTCACGCAGGTCGACACCACGCATTGGAGCATCAACTCGGCGGATGGCACGGTCCACGACGTCGTCACCTTCTTCAACGCGCCGACCATCGATCCGGGCGATGTCACCTTCCTGCCGGAATACGAGACGCTCGATCATTCGAGCTATCTCGATTTCCTGGGGTATCGCACAACGGACGCCACTTCCGTGCAGGAAGCCTACGGCATCGGTTCCGACTATACCGAGGCGACGACTGCCGGATTCAACGTCGCGATCGTCCTGGGCCGGAACCAGGATCCGACGTCACTGCTTCAGGAAGACTGGGGCACACGCCAGCAGACACTCGCCCAACTCGAGCAGGCCGGAACGCTGTGGACCACGTACGGTGCGGATCAGGCCCAGTACGACGAAGTCCGCCATGAACTGGAGGATCAATACGGTCTGACGCTGCTCGACGAGTCGAATGCGTCGACTGCCGGGAACTATGTTTCTTCCGCCGAGTCGCGCACCATCTGGGTAAGTCTCGATACGGCGGAACAGTTCTCCCAGCTCTTCCAGACGACCCTGTACACCTCCACCGACGGGCCTGCTGCTTTCTGGCTGGACAATCTCTCGCTGCCCGAGGAATGGGGTGTCGAGGGACTCTTTATCGACACCTATTGGGATACGCCGGACGCGACGATGCTCGCCGACGGGTCACAGACCCTGAATCCCGGGCCGCTGGGCGTTGGCAATGCGTCGCCGAATCAACCCGATATGGACCCGAACCTCATAGCGGGTCTGTACAACTTCCCACTGAATAATCCTGCGAACTACGATGACTACATCAAGACCGGCAAGATCGGTCTCATCGAGCCGGGCATCGGCTCAGCGCTGCCGACTTCGAGTGCGGACCCCAACGCGGCGTATCAGACGGAACTCACCGCCTATCTTGGTCGGCTGGGCATCACCGGCGACGGCAAGGTGCATACCCAGGGCGTCGATGGGCAATCATGGGCCGTGAACAGCGGCGACGCCGGCGAACGTTCGCTGGATGTGGGTGTTGTTGCGGCGGTCAATCCCAACAGCGACATCATTCTCTACAACGGCTCCGGCGCCAACGGCTACGCCCAAGCCTCCGTCTTCACCGCGACGCAGAGCGCGATCTGGGACAAGGATCACGATCCCGAGGCGATCTCCAGCTCGTTCAATGACACGCCGTGGATGGATCCGCGCTCGCCCTTCTACCGCGCCTACTGGGAGCTGTATGTCGACGGCGCCTTGATGAACAGGACCATCCTGAATGCATTGGGCGACGAGGGCTCGGGCTACGATATCGGCAACGGGCTCACCAACCTCGACTACAACGTCGCTTATCCCTACACCGTCCTGGTCGGCGGAACTTCGATTTCGGGTTCGACGACAGCACCAACCGACCCGACCATCGACGACGAGTATTGGCTGCCTGCCCTCGCTGGCGACCCTTCGACGATCTGGCGCCTGGTGGCCGGCGGGTTGACGACGTTGCCGACGTCTGCCGCCGATCTTGGCCTTGTCATGGAGACGGTCTGGAACCAGTACTATCTCAATGGGATCGACATCGTGGGCTACTCCTGGGGCGAATTCTATAGCCAGGGCTTTCAGAACAACTGGACGAGTTCGGGCGGTGTTGATCCTTCGCAGCCGACGCCCTGGTATCAGACCGAATATGGCCTGACTCCGGCGACGGCCGATCCCTGGGCGCAATCAGGTCGTGGCGCGCCGGACGTGACGGCGAATGCGGGCGGCAACCTCAACTATACGGTGCCCACGGACGATATGACGGAGAACACTTCGAACGGCGGTACCAGCGCCGCGTCGCCGTTCTGGACGGCTCTGACCGTGCAGATCAATGCTGTCTTCCACGATCAGGGGCTGCCGAATCTCGGCTTCATGAACGACCTGCTCTACATCGCCTCTGCGATCGCGCCTGCCTCCTTCAACGATGTCTCGGTTGGCGGCAACTACTCGTCCTTCTATTACGATGCGAACGGTCCCTATAAGAGCGATGGGGGAGTCCAGCCCACGGGCTACGGCTACGATGCGGACTACGGCTACGATTACGTGTCGGGTCTCGGCTCACCCAACGGCGTGGTGCTGGCACGGACCCTGACGGAGATCGCCCATGCGCAGTTCTCCTCGACGGCGCCGGCCGTGATTGACATCGTCGACGAACATTCCGGGACCAGCTCGGTGGCGCAGACCCTGCTGGTGCAGAACAACTACCATAGCACCATAGTCGTGCAGGTGGACGGGACGGACGCCGTGGCGATGGACAGCAACAGCACCTACGGCTGGACCAGCCGGCTGGCCGGGCAGGTGGTGCAGGGCGACAACTTCGACAGCGCCCTCGTGACCCTGTTCGACGGCGGGGCCAAGTCGGTTCCCTACGAGATCGCCGTTCAGGCCGGTGGCACACTCGGCGTCTCGGCCGACGGCCACGCACTCGCGCTGTACCAGGAGCTGCTGACCAACGACTTCGGCTTCATCCAGTTCGGCGATGAACACGGCGGCATCACCCTGGCCCGTCCCGTCGCCATCGCCCAGACGGCCGGCGGCGCCTCGGACCAGGATGCGGTCGTGCGGATCCGGCAGAATGGCGGTGATGACGCGCGGCTCGAGATCTACAAGGTCGACGATCTCAACGGCACCATCAACGGGGTGGCGCCAGGGCAGGCGGGCTATGCGGCGGCGGCGGCGGCGCGCGACTACCAGCTCCAGGGTGGCGGCACGGTCATCGACGGCCCCGGCTGGGGCAACTTCACCCAGGTCGAGATCACCGGTATGGACCAGGGCGACTTCGTGGCGCTGAAGTACACCAACGTGACCACCAACGACATCTACTGGGCTTTCTCCCAGGGCAACAGCAGCAACGTGACGGCGATCTACAACTACGGGCTCAACACCTGGGGCTTCGAGGACCGGCCGCTCACCGGCGATCACGACTTCCAGGACCTCGTCGTCCAGATCGACTTCACCAGCACTGCCGGGCAGGGATTGCTCGTCTAGAGTCTTGCCGGCGCGGATTGAGCCATCGGAGTCTGGATCAAGGCGTAAGGATCCTTGAGTCATATGCGATTGCCCTACCCCGATACGGGGAAGGAGGGGAAGCGATTCTGATTCAGCCGGAAAGACGCTAGCTGCTTCGAGTCGATTTATAGAATTTTTCTTCGATCAGTGAGCTTCCCAGCAACTCGTCGATCTGTCGTTTCAGCTTACTACGCCGATCGTTGCTGATGTAGACCGTCCGGGCGACGTCGATGAAATGCTCGTCGAAATTCTGCCGAAGCTCATGGTCGCGCAGGTCTTCTTCGGCCTGCCAGAGCACTTCGTTCACGGCTTTGAGTTCCTTGCTCAGCTCGGCAAGACGCGGCGTCATGGGAATCGCGGCTGACAATGTCTTCGACAGGGCATCATAGGCTCGATTGACGTTGCGCAGCTTGTCCGGGTCGCTGATCCGCGCCCGCTTGATCTCGAGGATGGTGATCCTGTCGATCAATTCTCCCGGCGACACGGCGATAGTCAGCTCCATGCTATCGCTGCCGCAAGCTGATCAGTTTGGCTGCCATTCGCTCGAAAACGTCCCGCCAATCGCCGTCGCTGGTCTGCCGGAACAGGCGCGCCGACGGATACCAGGGGCTGTCGTCGCGATCCGTCATCCACGTCCAATGGGGAGCGGCCTTGAGCGCCACCCAGACCGGACGATTTAGCGCCCCGGCAAGATGAACGATCGCCGTATCCGTACTGATCACGAGGTCGAGGCTCATCATCACCGCAGCGGCATCGACGAACGCGTCGGTGCCGGAGTCGAAGTCCGGACCCAACGTCTCGACGGCCATGCCCGCCGGCAGCCGGTCGAGCTGATCGAGGCCGTGGTGTTTCTGCAGGCTGATCAGGCGGACGCCGGGCAGGCGCGCCAGCGGCGCGAAACCGGCCAGCGGCGCCGAACGTCCGCGATCGATCGAGCCCGAAGGATTGCCTTGCCAGACGATACCGATCCGAATGCCGCCGGGCGGCAAACGTTCGCGCCATTGCGCGACGAGCTTCGGCTCGGCCGCCAGATAAGGCATGCGTGCCGGAATGGTCTCGACCGTGGTTCCCACGAGGCCGGGCACGCTCAGCAGCGGGCAATGGAGATCGAAGGCAGGCAAGCTATCACCACTGGCAATGATCGTGGCGCTGCCTGTCAATCCTGCGAGCAGACGGGCAACAGAGCGCGGTGCCTCGAACGCAATCGCGGCCCCGCGCTCGGCGAGGAGCGGCACATAGCGGCTGAACTGGATCGTGTCCCCCAAACCTTGCTCGGAATGCAGCAGGATCGTCTTGCCCTCTATTGGCTCCGAACCCAGCCACGGCGCCTGGGAGAAGCTTCGTCTATGCGGACGTACGTCGTCGAGTTCCCAGCGCGATTCATACAGCGGCCAACCGCTCTTAAAATTCCCCAGTCCCAGTTCAAGCTGCGCCTTGCAAAAGCAAGCTCGCGCGTTGCCTGATTGCAGGGTGATGGATTGGTCGTAGCTCGCGCGCGCCTCTTCGTAGCGTTGAAGGTTTCGCAGCGCGTTGCCCCGGTTTGTGTAGGCGTCGGAATGATGGGGTTTCAGGGCAATTGCCCGATCGAAACGTGAGAGGGCCTCGGCGTACCGTTCAAGACTCATCAGCGCGACGCCCTGATTGTAGAAGGCGTCGGCATAGTCGGGCCTCAGCGCCGCCGCTCTCTCGTAGCTTGCGAGTGCTTCGCTGTTCCGGTGGAGATTCAACAGGGCGTTGCCGCGGTTGAAGTGGGCGTCGACATGGTGGGGCTCGAGTGAAATCGCCCGGTCATAGTGCGCGAGCGCCTCCGCGTGACGTTGGAGAGCCAGCAACGCATTGCCTTGATTGAAACAGGCATCCGCGCACCCGGGCTTCAACATGGCCGCCTTGTCGTAGCTCGCCAGGGCCTCTTCGTGGCGTTGAAGCTTTTGTAGCGCGGCGCCGCGGTCGTTGTAGGCGTCGGCCCAACCCGGATTCAGTGCGATGGCCTTGTCATAATTCGAGAGAGATTCTTCGTATCGGTGGAGGCGCTGCAGCGCGAGGCCGCGGTTCATATGGGCGTCGGCATAACGGGGATCCAACGAAATCGCCCGGTCATACCGCGCGAGGGCCTCCTCGTGCCGTCCGAGATTCAGCAACGCGGTGCCCTGGTTGTAGTACGCGCTCGCATCATCCGGCCTCAGCGTGGCCGCCCGATCGTGGCTCGCCAGCGCTTCGTCGTATCGTTGCAGACACTGCAGCACGGTGCCGCGATCGTTGAAGGCGTCCGCCGAGCCTGGATCGAGCGCGATTGCCTGGTCGTAGCTTTCCAGGGCCTCTTCATGTCGATCGAGCTTCTGCAATGCGTTGGCGCGATCGATGTACGGGGTCGCCGCAATCGCGTCGCCGGAGCCTGCCATCCGGCTCGGAGCGGGAGGACACGCGTGCGGTTCGCTCAAATCGTCCGGCATTGGCCGCATGGTGATGCTCTCCGATCGGCAGACTACGCGCTCCAGCCGTTTACGGTCGAGCGTCATGGTGTTAGCTTTTCGGGTCTTGGGGCATTCACGCGCGATGCCGTCTGGAGCCGCGCTGCCCGACACGATGGTGTGGTCGGATTCTCAATTCCCAATGGAGGAAACCGTTGAGCACCGATGATCCGGCCAATCGCGATCCGCGTCGTTCGGATCGCGGCGCTTCCGCCAAGATGCCTGGCCTGGGCACATGGACCGTCATGGCCGCGAGCGCGCTTCTGGTTCCGGAAGCGGCGATGGCGGCGGGCCCGGTCGGCCCCGGCGCGCCTCCGGCTCCAGTCGCCGCGCCCAGGACTCCCCCGGCGCCGCCGCCTGTGATCGCCCCTCAGGCGCCGGTCTTCACGCCCAATACGCAAAATTTCGGAACCCTCACCACCCCGATGGCTCCCTCGGCAATCGCGCCATCGGGGGCGAAAGGGGCTGGCCAGACCATTACCCTCAATGGGGATATGGGGGCCGTAACCGCCCCCTCGGAGCCGAAGGGGACGGGTCAGGCCCTTACCATTTATGGCAATCCCTCGGCGGTAACCGCTCCGCCCGCGACGACCCCGCCGCAAAAGCCGTCCTCCAGCGACGGCAAGCGATGATCGAGAGGC
>JAUXST010000613.1 GCA_030679805.1 Reyranella sp.
GGCGCCCAAGTCCTTGCGCGACAAGGCGCTCACCAATCCCGCGCGGCTGCGCACGCCGGGCCGCAAGCGCGCATCCTTTCTCTATCACCTCGCGATGTGCGGGCTCGTGGCCGAGGCGGCGGCGCGCGCCCAGGTCAGCCGCAGCACGCTCTACCGCTGGCGTGACGAGCTGCCCGGGTTCGCCGAGCAGTGGGACAAGGCGATCGCCCAGCGGAGCCGCTCCCTGGGCGACGACATCATCCTGCAGGCGGGCCACGTCGAGGTGCAGCCGATCCTGTACGCGGGCAAGAAGGTGGGCGAACGGCGCAAGGTCGATACGCGGATGCTGATGCATGTGCAGAACCGGATGGACGTCGACCGCCGCCGCGCCGAGGACCGCGCCGAGCGCCGCGAACTGGCGGCGCTGCGTGCCCGTGACGTCCCAGGGCCGCTCGACGAGGCGGCGCTGGCCGAACGGCTGCTCGTCCTGATGGAACAGCGACGTGAAACACGCGATTCCGTGTCCCATGACCCGAAGCCGGAGACACCGGATTCGGCCAATGAGGACAAGGACTTGGACAAGGCGGCGTGAGGGGCGGGCGACGTGAACCCGTGTCCCACGGACTCTCTACCTCCTCCCCCGTCTCGGGGGAGGTGCCCCGCAGGGGCGGAGGGGGGCATGAACCCCATCGCCCTCGTAAGACGAGGGCACTTCCCCTTCGCGGACTCCGCGAAGGGGAAGAGAAAGAGACTAATCCCTAAAGGGATCCGTCATCAGGATCGTGTCCTCGCGCTGCGGGCTGGTGCTGAGCAGCGCCACCGGGCAGCCGACCAGCTCCTCGACGCGGCGGACATACTTGATGCAGGTCGCGGGCAGTTCGGCGAAGGAGCGCGCGCCTTGCGTGCTCTCGCTCCAGCCGTCGAACTCCTCCCAGATCGGCTTCAGCCGGGCCTGCGCGCCCATGGTGAAGGGGAAACGCTCGATGCGCTTGCCGTCGAGCTCGTAGCCGACGCAGACCTTGATCTCCGTCATGCCGTCGAGCACGTCGAGCTTGGTGAGCGCGATGCCGTCGATGCCGTTCAGCTTCACCGCCTGGCGCACCATCACCGCGTCGAACCAGCCGCAGCGCCTGGGCCGGCCGGTGTTGGTGCCGAACTCGCGACCGCGCTCGCCCAGCCCCTGGCCGATCTCGTCCAGAAGCTCGGTGGGGAAGGGGCCGTCGCCGACGCGCGTGGTGTAGGCCTTGGCGATGCCCAGCACGTAGCCCACCGAGCCGTTGCCCATGCCGCTGCCGATCATGGCCTGCGCGGCCACCGTGTTGGACGAGGTGACGTAGGGATAGGTGCCGTGGTCGATGTCGAGCATCGTGGCCTGCGCGCCCTCAAACAGGATGCGCTTGCCGGCGGCGCGCAGATTGTCGAGCCGTTCCCAGACGTCCTCGGCGAAGGGCAGGATCTTGGGCGCCAGTTCGAGCAGCTCGGCCGTCAGCTTGGCGCCATCGACCAGCGGCCGGCCGAGGCCCTTGCGCAGGGCGTTGTGGTGCGCGAGCAGCGTGTTGACCTTGAGCGGCAGCATGTCGGGCTCGCCGAGATCGCCGACGCGGATGGCGCGGCGGCCGACCTTGTCTTCATAGGCGGGACCGATGCCGCGCCGCGTCGTGCCGATCTTGATGATGTCGGGCGCGTCCTCGCGCCAGCCGTCGAGGTCGCGGTGCAGTGGCAGGATCAGCACGGCGTGGTTGGCGATCTTGAGGCTCTCCGGCGTCACCGAGAGGCCTTGTTCGGTGACCTTCTTCACTTCCTCGAGGAAGTGCCAGGGATCGACCACGACGCCGTTGCCGATGATCGAGAGCTTGCCCTTGCGCACCACGCCCGACGGCAGCAGGGCGAGCTTGTAGGTCTGGTTGCCGATGACCAGCGTATGGCCGGCGTTGTGGCCACCCTGGAAGCGCACCACGACCTCGGCG
>JAUXST010000614.1 GCA_030679805.1 Reyranella sp.
GGCCGCTCTACCGGCCCGAGCAGGCCATGGACGGCTGGAGCAAGGTGTTCGCATTTTTCCGGACCCACTTGGCGAAGTAGGAGGCTTAGGGAAACAGGAGGCTTGAACATGTGCACGTCCATCATCGAGATCGCACGCGCCGAGGGCATGGCCAAGCGCGGGGACGAATGGTTCCCGCTCTCGCAGGCGGTGGTGGCCTATGACCACGCGCGCCATGCGCCGCTGGGCGACGTCATCACGCTCGACTTCATCAATACGGGCCTCGACCCCGGCGCGCGTGCCGGGATCGAACTCTCGCTGGAAACAGCCAAGGAACTGCGCGCCGCTCTTGACCGGGCGATTGCCGCCGCCGACTTCGAGGAAGCGGAAGTGCGCGGCAAAGGAGCCGCACCCCGTCTCGTTCGGGCGGCATAGGTTTTCAAGCAGGGGGCGCCGCTACGCCGCCTTGCGCGTCGCGGCGGCGGTGCTCCGATGTAGAGCACCGCCGCCGCGTTCGTCGTGCCGAAGAAGTTCCGGTGCAGGACCTGCCCCTATTCTGGCACCTGCTCGCCCGAGCCGCCGAACTCCGCGGGGAAGTCCTTCATCTTCGGCAAGCCGTCGCGCATCCGCAGGACGGTCTCGGCGTAATTGATATGCACGCCGGGTTTGAAGGACAGGCCGGGGATGGTCGCGGCGAACACGTCGACAAGGCCGAGGCCCGGATGACTGGTCATCAGGTGCCCGCCGCATTTGACACAGTACTGCCGTTCGCTCGCGGCGGTCTTCCTGAACGTCGCCACCTGTTCAGCACCCGCCGTGACGCGAACGGCGCCCGGTTTCCAGAGGCTGAAGGCATTGACCGGTCCGCCCGACCAGGATCGGCAGGACTGGCAATGGCAATAGCCCATGCCCTCGGGTTCGCCGGCGGTTTCGATTTGCACGCTTCCGCAGAAGCACGCGCCTTTGTGGGTAGTGGTCATTCGACTCTCCTGTTGAAGGATTTTCCGGCTTCGGCCGCGGTGGCCGTTGCGGGCCCTACTTCGCGAACCTGGCCTTGATGAAGTCCAGGCCGGCCGTGTAGACGCCGGTCAGCGCCTCTCTCGCCTCTTTCTCCTTGCCCTCGTTCGCGGTGTAGGTGCTGCTCCAGGTGACGGTGGACTGGCCGGGTCCCCTGGCCGTGACCTCGATGGTCGACTCGTAGCGCGTGACCGGCAGCGGGCTCGATTTGAAGATGTAGGAATAGGAGCGCTTGTCGCTGCTCCGCCCGGTCTGTGTCTCGACGAACGTCGCCGCGCCGTCCTTGGTCACGAGCGTCCGTGTCGGCGGCGTCTTGCCGTCCTCGGTGCAGGAACCGACGGGCGGAAGCCAGTCCTTGATCGCGCAGAACGGGCCAATCAACGACCACACTTCCGCCGGCGTGCCGTTCACCTCGACGCTGCGCGTCAGCGAGTCGGCGGCCGCGGACGAGACGCCTGCGCCCAGGAAGGCGAGGGTGCAAACGGAGGTGACGGCGAGCGCACGCTGGCGCCGGAAAAGGTCTGAAAGCTGCATCTTTTGTCTCCTTGAGTGTGGACGGAGGGGCCCGTCCGGTCCCGGGCTTCATCGCAAGGCCGAAGCGGCGCTGCCAGTTCAGGAACTGAAGCGACCCGATACAGAAACTGAACTAGGCGGCGGCATTCCACGGGCCTAGTTTGTCCTGGCACCCGCGGAGAAATTCATGACACAGGGCAGCTACAAGCAATTCTGTCCGGTCGCGATGGCTGCCGAAATCCTCTGCACGCGCTGGACCGTCGTGCTGCTGCGCGAACTGGTCGCCGGCTCGACCCGGTTCAACGATCTGCGCCGCGGCGTCCCACGCATGTCGCCCGCCCTGCTGTCGCAGCGGCTGAAGGATCTCGAGGCGGCCGACATCGTCCGGCGCATGCCGTCCGCGACCGAATCCGGCGTGTTCGAATATCAACTGACAGCCGCGGGTCTCGCGCTCAAACCGCTGGTGGAAGCGTTCGGCATGTGGGGGCAGCGCTGGGTCGAGACCGAGCCGTCGCTGCAGCATCTCGACGTGTCCCTGCTCATGTGGGACATGCGCCGCGGCCTCGATCCGACGCCGATGCCCAAGCGGCGCAGCGTCATTCAGTTTCAGTATCCCGAACTGTCGCCGAAGCAGCGATCCTGGTGGCTGCTGGTGGAGCCCGGCACGGAAGTCGATCTGTGTTCGGTCGAACCCGGCTTCGACATCGACCTTTACGTCTCGACAGACTTGCGTACGATGACGGCGATCTGGATGGGCTGGGACAGCGTTCGCCGCGCCGTCGGCGCGCGGCGTCTGGTGCTGACCGGCGATCGTCAGCTCGCCGCGAACATGCAAACGTGGCTCGGCCTCAGCCCCTTCGCGAAGCAGCACAAGCTCGCCGGTTGAGGGCACGGACCTAGAACGCAGCAGAGGACGGCAATGGCAGGCAAGATCTACGTCGGCACCGGTGGCTGGACCTTCGAGCCATGGCGCGGGCCCTTCTATCCCGAAGGGCTGACGCACAAGCGCGAGCTGGAATATGCCAGCCGCAAGCTCACCTCGATCGAGATCAACGGCACCTACTATTCGAGCTTCAAGCCGGCGAGCTGGGCCAAGTGGCACGACGAGACGCCCGAGGGCTTCGTCTTCGCGGTAAAGGCCTCGCGCTTCTGCACCAACCGCCGCGTGCTGGCCGAGGCGGGCGAATCGGTGCAGCGCTTCGTCACGCAAGGCCTCGTCGAACTGAAGGACCGGCTGGGGCCGATCAACTGGCAGTTCATGGGCACCAAGGAGTTCGATCCCGAGGATTTCGAGGCGTTCCTGAAACTGCTGCCGCGCGAGGTCGGCAAGCTGCCGCTGCGCCATGCCCTGGAAGTGCGCCACGAGAGTTTCAAGGACAAGCGCTTCTACGATCTCGCGCGCAAATACAACGCCGCCATCGTCTATGCCCACGACAAGGACTTCCCCTGTATCGACGAGCCAACCGCCGACTTCACCTATGCCCGCCTGATGCAGGCCGAGGAGAAGGTGAAGACCGGCTACAAGCCCGCCGAACTCGACAAATGGGCCAAGCGCGCCAAGGCCTGGGCAAAGAAGGGCGACGCCTTCGTCTACTTCATCTCCGGCGCCAAGGTGCGCAACCCGACGGCGGCGCAGGAGCTGATCAAGAAGCTGGCGTGACCTCATTCGGCGCGACGGGCCTCAGGAAAGTGCGCTCCTCCGACAGAATGAAGCGCTCGCGCTTGGCGAACTCGAAGTTGGCGACGCCCTCCGGATCGGCCCGCAGCCGCGCGCGATAGGCCTCGTAGGCCGCCAGACTGTCGAACGAGATCAGCGCCCAGCCGATATTGTTGGTGCCCTCGTGCGGCATGAAATAGCACAGCAGCCCGCCGCCGCAGCGTGGAATGATTGTTAGCCATTTCTGCCCATAGCGCTCGAAGGCCTCGAGCTTGAATGGATCGAGGACGTAACGGATGAAAACGGTGACGGTCATGGCGGCCTCCAAGGGCGGATCGGGCGATGGCGGATCGGGCTGGCCCGACCCTAGCTGCCGGTGGGCGCACCATGCTTCGGTCCCGGCTGTAGCGGGCTTGACGGAAGGCCGACGCCTGTTCCATAGTTAACTCTATGGTTAACCTTCAAAGCCCCATCCTCGACCGCACCTTCGCCGCCCTGGCCGATCCGACCCGCCGTGCGCTCCTCACCCGGCTCGACGAACAGGGCGGCGTCTCGGTCAGCGATCTCGCCCGGCCGTTCCCGGTGTCGCTGCCGGCCATCATGAAGCACCTCGACGTGCTCTCCGATGCCGGCCTGATCGCGCGCAAGAAAGTCGGCCGCACCGTCACCTGTCAGCTCAAGGCCGAACCGATGAAGCAGGCGATGAACTGGCTGGCCAAGTACGAGCGCTACTGGACGGAGCAGCTCGACCGCCTCGCCGCCTTCGTGGAGGACGACTCATGGCAAGCAAGCCCAGCCTCGCCCTCAAGCGCCGGCTCAAAGCGCCGCCCGAAAAAATCTACGAGGCCTGGACCGTCCCGGAAAAAATGATCCAGTGGTGGGGCGCTTCCGACGCCCCATCTCGTACCGCCGAGGCCGACGTCAGGGTGGGCGGTCGCTTTCACGTCGGCTTTCGCGGCAACGACGACAGCCAGCACGACGTAGGCGGCATCTACCGCGAGGTCGTGCCGAACCGGAGGCTGGTCTTCAGCTGGGCATGGCGCACGACACCGGAGCGCGAGTCGCAAGTCACGATCGACCTCAAGGCCGATGGCGACTCGACCATCCTGACGCTGACGCACGAGCAGTTCGTCGACGACAAGGCGCGCGACGACCATGTCGTGGGCTGGACCACGGCACTCGACAATCTGGAGCGGGCGCTCGCATGAACCTCGACGCCTCGATCCTGGAAACCTGGCGCCGCCCCGTGGCGATGAGCGACGCCGGCACCCGGGCGGCGCTGTTCGATGGGCTGCCCGACGACGTGGGCGAGCTGGCCGAGGTTGTCCAGGGCGTGCTCATGCACGAGCATGTCGCCCCGACCTATGGCCTGACGCTCTCGCCCGAACAGCACGCCGAGGCCCACGCGAGGGCGGTCACGGATATCCTGAAGGGAATCGTCGGCCACGATCCGCGACCGCTCAGCGCTGCACGACCGGTCGAGGCGCGCCAGGTCGGCGTCTGCCGGCACTTCACCCTGCTGCACGTCGCCATGCTGCGCAGCCGCGGGATCGCCGCGCGGGCACGCTGTGGCTTCGCCGCCTACTTCGTGAAGGACATGTTCATCGACCACTGGGTGACGGAATATTTCGACGACGCGGCGGGCCAGTGGGTGCTGGTCGATGCCCAGCTCGATGCCCGCCAGCGCGAACTCTTCAAGGTGACGTTCGATCCGCTCGACGTGCCGCGCGAGCAGTTCCTGGTGGCGGGCGAGGCCTGGCGGCGCGGCCGCGACGGCACGACCGATCCCAAGGCTTTCGCCATCCTCGACATGTCGGGCCTGTGGCTGATCGCCGGCAACGTCATCCGCGACGTGGCGGCGCTCAACAACCGCGAGATGCTGCCCTGGGACGTGTGGGGTGGCATGAGCCGGACCGACGCCGAGATCGACACGGGCTTCATCGACCGCCTGGCCGGACTAAGCCGCGCCCCCGACGCCGATTCACAGGCACTGCGAAGCGCTTTCAGCGACGCGCGGGTTGCGGTGCCGGCCACCGTCTTCAATGCGGTTTTGGGCCGGCCCGAGACCGTCTCCTGACCCGCCAGTACCGCAGGGTGAAGCGGGTCGTCGGCTTTCGCGCCTTCCCGATTCACCCTAGACTGACTCGCCCAAACTTGGCGCATTCGGAACGGTAGGAGGCAAGGATGCCCGCACTCTCGCTGGATCACTGGAACGTCTACTGCAAGGATTTGAAGGCCACCGTGCGCTTCTACGAGCGCTATGTCGGTCTCCATGACGGCGATCGCCCGCCGTTCCCCTTCCCCGGCGCCTGGCTCTACGCCGGCGAGAAGCCGATCCTGCATCTCGTGTCGGAGACCGGCCGCAAGGACCACGGCAGCGGCGCCATCGACCATGTCGCCATCAACTGCGCCGACATTCGCGGCACCATCGACCAGATCAAGAA
>JAUXST010000618.1 GCA_030679805.1 Reyranella sp.
CGCGCCATTGCTGGGCGCGCCGTTCTGCAGCGTCTTGATCGCATCGGCGGGCGAGGGCAGGTCGGCCACGTAGCAGAGCCGGATCAGAGCCATTTCGGCGGCCCGGAGCGGCGAGGGAGCGGTGAGCGTCTCCTGCAGGCCTTTCATCAGCAGCGTCCAGGCCCGCGTGAGCGACGCCATGGAAAGCTTGGCTGCCATCGCCAGGCCCTGTGCGCGTTCGCTGTCGGCTGACCCCGCCGCGGCCTCGGGCGCCACTTTCAGACGGGTCACCCAGTGCGTGAGTTCGAGCAGGTCCTGCAGGACGACCACCGGATCGGCGCCCGAATCGTGCATCTCGCCCAGGGCGGCGACCACCGCCGGCGCGTCGCCGCGCATGGTCTTCTCGAACAGTTCCAGCACGCGACCGCGGTCGGCTAGACCCAGCATGTCGCGTACTTGTGCTGCGTCGACCACGCCGCCGCCGTGGGCGATCGCCTGGTCGAGCATCGAAAGTCCGTCGCGCACCGAGCCGTCAGCGGCGCGGGCGAGCAGGGAAAGCGCCTCGGGCGAGATCTCGACCTTCTCGGCTTCGGCGATCGTGCCGAAGTGGGCGATCAGCACGTCCTGCGGCACGCGCTTGAGGTCAAAGCGCTGGCAGCGGCTCAGCACCGTCACCGGCACCTTGCGGATCTCGGTGGTGGCGAACAGGAACTTCACGTGCGGCGGCGGCTCTTCCAGCGTCTTCAGGAGCGCGTTGAAGGCCTTCTCCGACAGCATGTGCACTTCGTCGATGATGTAGACCTTGTAGCGCGCCGACACCGGGCGGTAGCGCACGCCCTCGATCAGCTCGCGCACGTCGTCGATGCCGGTGCGCGAGGCCGCGTCCATCTCGATCACGTCGACGTGGCGGTCCTCGGTGATGGCCTTGCAGTTGTCGCAGACGCCGCAGGGATCGACCGTCGGCCCGCCCTTGCCGTCGGCCCCCACGCAATTGAGGGCCCGGGCGATGATGCGGGCAGTCGTCGTCTTGCCGACGCCGCGAACGCCCGTGAGCATGAAGGCATGCGCAATGCGGCCCGACGCGATGGCGTTGCGCAGCGTGCGCACCATCGCTTCCTGGCCGACCAGGGTGGTGAAATCGGTGGGTCGGTATTTGCGGGCGAGGACGCGGTAGGGGAGCGCCTTTTCCCCGGCCTTGTCGCTGGAGGCCCCATCGCCGGTGGATTTGCCGCCAGTGCCTTTGGTGGCTTGCGCCATGGCGATCACCCGCTCAAACGCCGTGGCCCCTCGCGTCCGGCGGTCGTCGCGCCTGAACCGCCCGCCCTTCGCGACGGCGTGCGCGAAGCGGCAGGTGAGAGACCGGCATGACCCGAAGCGAATTCGTTACGGCTGCTTCCTTCCGGATCTGACCGGGTTGGCGACTGCTCCGCCCACACCGGCCCCTCGGGGGTCTTATATCAGGACTCTAGGGGGCGGGCACAAGGGATGAAGTGGACCATTCCTGGCCACACCTCAACGGCTGTTGTTTGTTCGCGATCCGTGTCCGGATTTGCCGGTCAACGCCTTGATTCTACGCCGTAATTGGCGCAGCGCGTGCCTCGGATTCCGGCGTGGACGGTGCGAGGATGGGTGTGCCTCCACGGCCGGCCGGCGTGGACCATTTCATGGACCGTGTCGGGGACCTGTCAGGGATCACCTGTCCGGCGACCGAGGGTCGAGACGTGCCGCTGGCCCTGGCCGGGGATTTCGATCCATTCGGGCGGCGACACCGGCGCTTTCGGCAGATGGGCGGGGGCCCGCCGGCCCGGCACCGCGCGCCAGGCCGCCGCGAATTCGGGCAGGGTCGCGCGCCATTTGTAGAGGCTCGACCGCGGCACGCCGGCGGCATCCGCCGCGGCACGAACCGAGCCGGTTTTCCGCAGGTCTTTGAGGAAGCGGGTGCGCACGTCCGCGAAGGCGCGCCGCCTGGAAATGTCGGTCATCGTCATGCTCTTGGTTTGGAAAAAGAAAACGCCCGGTCGGAAAATCCGCCGGGCGTCGAAACCGGAGCGAAGTCCTCCAGCCTATACAAAAATATACCCAGAATCGGCTGAACCTGCAAATTTTAGAATTGCCCTCACATGCTTGCGGTGCCAGCACGACGGTGCCCTATTCGGCGGCCTCGTTTCCCTGTTGCCGGCTTGCCTGCGCCCGTCGGCGGGCTTCCCCGGCCCGGGCCAGCGCCTCGCGGTTGTCGTCGCCCACCCACATGAAGCGCTCCCGCCACCGCTCGTCGGCTTCGCCCTGCGCCCAGGTCTCAGGGCGCTGCACGGTCGTGCGCGGCAGCCAGGCACGTTCCAGGAGTTCCAGGGCGCCGCCGACGATCTTGTATTGCATCGCCGCGTCCCACGGCTTGCCGCAGGGATTTCCCAGGGGAAAGTCCACGAACAGGAAGCGCGGCACGCCGCATTCCTCGACGATGTCTCTTGCAGACCCGACGATGACCGTCGGGATGCCGGCTGCTTCCAGGTGTCGCGCGACCAGACTCACGGTCTGGTGGCAGACGGGTCAAAGAGGGACGAGGAGGGCCGCGTCGATGCCGTCCTCACGCATCCATGCTTCGACCTGAGGGGCGTCGTGCTCGAGGGTCAGCCGTTGGCTGTAGTCGGTCGGCACGCCGTAGAACCTCGGATTCAACGCGCCGATGTGGCCGGCGGCGGCATGCTCTGCGAGGCGTGCCAGCGGCAGATAGGTTTCGGGGTCATTGGTATGGGTCGCTTCCTTATCCCACGATTTCTCGGTGAAGAGCCGGCCGCCCTCGGCATTCGGGACGGCGTAGAGCTTCGTGGAGCGCGGCGCGGTGCTGGGACCAAGGTCCGCGGTCGTCACCACGCCAAGGCGACATTGGGACAATGGCTTGGCGAGCCGGGCAAAGGGGACGTCCTCGTAATGCGCCCACCGATACGGCCGTTCGTAGCCGGAGGCCGCGTAATACTCGCGGCTCTTGTCGATGTAGCTGACATAGCTCCGGTGGCTTATGCCTTGTGACATTTCCCGGCTCCGCGCGGCATCTCGATGGTCGTCAGCATAAGTGAGCCGCCCTGTGGCGCCAAGCCACCCGGTTCGCTATGCGCGGCCCCGATCCCGATCGCACCGCCCTCGGCCAGGGCCCGAAAGCCGGTGGAGAAGGGGAAGCCCGCCGGCATCAGACCGTTGGCCGCGACCGTGGCATGACGGCCATCGTCGTAAGCCAACGGCGCGGAAATCCTGCCCGGCGCCTCTCCTTACAGCGCTGGCCGGGAGGCGTCCCGGGCGCCCTATCAACCACCGGGTGGCGTCGAAATCGAAGGTCTTCAGCTCGGTGGAGGGATCGCCATAGTGCGCCTTGTGGTTGGGCGCGCCGGGCCTCGGTCAGGTGGACAGGATCGGTTCGAAGACCGGGAACTGGGCGACGATGGCGGCTGCGGGTGTGTCCTGCGGCAGGAATTCCAGCAGCAGGACGGCATCGCGGTTCGTCTCTAGAATCTTTCCTGCCTGGGCGTTCACGACGAAATGGCGCTGAGCCCCTCCGGGCTCGTTCATCGAGAACCAGTTGACGTTCTCGGCCCAATGCGCGCCGGCGTGAAGGTCGCTATCCAGGATCTCGAGTTCCCGACGCAGGGAATCCCTGTTGTGATGGCTGAGCATGACGAGCAGGTGTTCCCGGGGAATCCATCCGCTGTACTGATAGGCCTTGTTCAGGCGCTTCATGCCTGCGAACTGCTGGACCATATCGGCGGCGTCCTGCTGTGTCAGGCCGCTCGTCACCTCGTAGTCGTAATAGAGTTCAAGAACGTTGTCGCTCTTTTCGATGACCCGGGAAACGCCGAAGGCAGCGGCGTTCTTGGAGATCGGCGCGTTGTGCTCGAATGAAAACGTACCCGTGCCCTCCGAGTGGATGACGTCCCGGTGCTCGATCAGGAACTGCGCCGTATCCATGGCCTCTTCCCTGGTTTCCGTCGGGAAGCCGAAGAAATTGAAGGTGTGGTTCCATATTCCCGCCGCATGGGCATCGCGCAGATTGGAGATCATCACGGGCTTCGTGTTGTTCTTCTTCATGTGGCGCTGAACGCGTTCATTCGCCGATTCGAGCCCGATGTAGAGAGACCTGAATCCGATATCGTACATTCCCCGGTAGTGCTCCGGCTCGAAATACTTCTCGAACTTGTAAAGGCCGGTGAAATAGTACTTCCGCTTTTCGATGACTGCCGGGAGTTTCTCGAAGAGCTTCGGCGGAATGGCTTCGTCGTTGAGCGCGAAGTGGCGGACGCCGTACTTCGCATTGAGTTCGACGATGTCGGAATTGAACAGCTCTGGAGCGCGCATGCGATAGCGGTCGCCGTAGATCATGCCGTGATAGCAGAATGCGCATTTGTCCCAGTAGCATCCCCTGGTCGACAGGACGGGCAACACGACTTCCGGCGTGAAGTATTTTTCAAGGTCGAGGCCGTCGAAGTCCGGCGTCGGGATGGCCTCCATGGGCAGCTGGTTGCCAAGCGGCGTCATCACGATCTTGCCACCCTCGGCGAAGACGATGTTGCTGGTCTTTTCCGCCTGCGGGTTCGACGATGCCAGGAACTGCTCGAGCGGCCGTTCGCCCTCGTATCTCAGGACCACGTCGAAGTAGCGGTCGAACAAATGAAGGATGGCGTCGGTCCTCTCGACCATGCGCGAGAAGACGCTGCCGCCGACGAGGATCGGTACGTCCGGAAACCGCGCCTTGAGACAGGCGCCCAGGGTCAGGGATGGCAGGATCTGTTCGCCGCCGATGATCGAGATCCCGAAGTAGCGCGGAATCTCGGTCTCGGAGATCGCCGCGACCTTCCGGCGGAAGAACGTCAGGAAGGGATTGTCGTCCGCGTCGGCGCAGAACGTGTCGATGCTGGACATGGATGCCATGACGCGGCCGGTCGTCAGGGAAGAGGCTCCCATCTCGATGACGGGTTCGGCGACGGAAAAGGAATGCAGCAGCCGCTTGAACGCCGTAACGCTCGAATGGAAATCCTCGACGCTCTCGACGCAGGCCGGCGAGCGGAGCCGGTCGACGAGCGCGCGCTTGCGCGGGAAATCGGCCAGGATCCCGAGCGCGAGATAGGCCTGGTTGCGGTAGTTCTCCTGCGCGTCCGGCAGTTCCCGAACGTATCTCTCCAGGCGCGCGATCGCCTGAGGCAACCGTCGCCTGTCGATGAAATGCTCGTAGAACTCCACGTTCCAGTCGGACTGCCGGACCTCGAAGCCCTTGGCCTGGAGATACGCCTTGAGCGAAGGCGTACTCAGGAAAGGCTGGAAGGGCGACCATTGCGGCGGAAAGATCAGATGGATGTCGCAAGCGCTCATCGCCACTGCTCCCTACAGGCGGCCGTGGCCGGGCCAAACGCTCCTACCGGCAGTCACGCGGCCGTTCGAGCGGACTCCCGACCTGACGTTGACCGGGGTGCTGGTTACCCGAGTTCCTTGCTCGGGGGCACCGTGGTGCTGCCCTGGTTCTGGTTCTGGTTGTCCATCACCTCTTCGCCTGGGCTGAGCAGGACACTCCGCAGGCTCTGCAGGGCGGCCGGCTTCATTCTCAGCAGGTCCTCGAGCTTGCCCTGGTTCTGGTTCTGGTTGTCCATCACCTCTTCGCCAGGCGTGCCGCCCCGCCCGAAGCCGATGCTCCTCAGGACTTCGGGTTTCATGTTGGCGATCTCCTCGAGGCCGCCCTGGTTCTGGTTCTGGTTGTCGGCGAGCGCGAAGTCGTCGGGCAACGAAGTGTGAAGCTGCCTCACCAGTTCGGGATGAAGCTTCTCTTTCAAGACATTCACGAGAGCAGACTTGTCCATGACATCCTCCCCGTGTTCGCTTCGGAAAACGAACAACAATCAGAGATCGAAAACGATCTGTAGAGAACCTGCGGACTGCCGCAAACCAGTTGCGACCATGGATTCGGTAACACGCGTCAATTGAGCGGGCAATCGCGCGCTGCTGACATTTGCGCATACCACAGCCATCGCCCGACTATTGGTGAGTTTGAGAAACCCAACGAAGGATGAGCGAGGATCTGCGGCAGAGTTTTCTGCCGAACGCCACCTTTCAAGAGACGGTCAGCGAGCACGTCTAGCGATGGTGGGAATCTTGTCGATCGTGACCTTGTAATGGGTCTTGAGCACGCGATGAAGGTTGTATCTGAAGATCGACAGCAACCGGTAAGGCAAAGGTGAAGGCAGAGTCAACTTTCCTGCGGATGACAACCAGGCGACATCCCTAACGAAGTGTGTCGATCCCGATCGCGCCGCCTTCGTCGAGCGCGCGCTGCGTGGCGAGGGAGAGCACCAGCGCCTCGATCGCCCGCTCGGCGTCGAGTAGCGCAGGATCGGCTCGACCCCTGAGGCAATCAACGAAGCGTCGCAGCTCGACTTCGTAAGGATTGCGGCC
>JAUXST010000625.1 GCA_030679805.1 Reyranella sp.
AGCGCCATCGAATAGATCTCGATCTTGCCCGAGGGCGTGGAGAACTTGTGAGTCTCAGGATCGCGGATCTGGGCGGCGAACGCCACGGCGTCCTTCGGAGCGGCGAAGCGCGCCACGCCTTGCGCCGCGAAGGCGTCGAAGTCGCCCACGGCGTCACGCGTCAGCTCGCGCAACCACTGGTCCTCGGTCTTGTCGTCATAGTCGTTGATGCCGACGCGGGCCGCGAGGTCGGCGAAGATATCCATGTCGTTGCGGCATTCGTACATCGGCTGGATCGCCTGCTTCATGTAGATCGCATAGTGGCCGGCGCCCGCCCAGGGCGTGTGCACGTCGTTGCGTTCCCAGAAGGTGGTGGCCGGCAGCACGATGTCGGCGTGGCGGGCGGTCGGTGTGAGGAAGTGATCCTGCACGACGATGAACTCCACGCCATCGAGCGACTTCGCCATTTTGTTGGCGTTGGGACATTGATTGAAGAGATCGCCACCGGCGGAATAGATCATCTTGATGTCGGCCGGGTAGCCGCCGCTCTTTCCCTTGGCCAGGAGATCGGCGAGCAGCGGCGTAGAAACCTTCGAATTGATCGGGTTAGTCCCGGCCGGCAGGCTCTTGATGCCGCTGCGCCCCGTGGCGCCGTTGCTGACGCCCGAATTGCCGCCGACGATTCCGATGTTTCCGGTGATCGCGGCCAGCGCATAGGCGGCGCGATGAAACTGCTCGCCGAAGGCCGTGCGGCCCGGCGCGTAGCCACACTGCAGCGCTGCGGGCTTGGCTGTCGCGAACTCGGTCGCCAGTCGCCGGATGGTCTCGGCCGGGATGCCGCAAAGTGCGGCGGCCCATTCCGGCGTCTTGGGCACCCCGTCGCTCTCGCCCAGCAGGTAGGACTTGTACGAGGCGCCCGCTGGCGCTCCCTTCGGCAGATGCGCGTCGTCGAAGCCCAGCACATGGCGGTCGCAGTAGGCCTGGTCATGGAGCCCCTCGCTCACGATCACGTAGGCCATGGCGATCAGGGCCGCGGCATCGGTCGAGGGCTTGATGAAGATGTGCTCGTCGGCCAGGGCAACGCTGGTGCGCGTGCGGCGCGGGTCGACGCAGACGATGCGCACACCCTTCTTCTTCGCTTCCTTCAGATATTGCGGGGTGCCCGTGCCGAAGGTGCCGTCGGCGGGACTCCAGCCCCACATCAGGATGAACTTCGAATTCACGTAGTCGGTGGGCTCGCGGCCGGAGGTCTTGTAGTCGGCCTTGGCGCCGAAGGTCATGCGCACGGAGAAGATTTCGGCCTCGGCCGACATGTTCGACCACAGCTCGGTGCAGCCGCCGAACTTGTACATGAAGCGCTTGGAGACTCCGAAACCGTGCAGCATCGCCGTGTTACCCGAGCGCGAGGCGTCGAGGACGGCGGCGTTGCCGTGGGTGTTTCGGATGCGCAGCATCTCAGACGCAACATGGTTCAGCGCCTCGTCCCTGGTGATGCGCTCGAACTGCCCCGAGCCGCGCGGGCCGGTGCGACGCATCGGATATTGCAGGCGATCCTTGTGATAGAGACGCTCGATCTGGCCGACGCCGCGGGCGCAGGCGTGCAGCGGCGGCAGCTCGGGCTGCCAGCGTGCCGGATCGGTCGAGATTTTCACGATGCGGTCGCTGACGACGTGAGCATTCACCACGCACCGGCCGCCGCAATTGTGACCGCAGGTGCTGGTAACGACGGTCTCTCCTGCCCGGTCTGGGCGGCGCGGCTTCTGATAGATCGTCTGATCGGGCATGACGGCGGTGACCTCGCGAAGGCCCCAAGACTAGCCCTCTGACATGATGTCACCAAGCAGCAGTTGTGCCCTCGCACAGCGCGTCACTGACGGCTAAAGTTGGGTCAGCATAATGACCAATCCTTCCCCTCCTCTTGTTTCGCCCTGGCGCATTGGCGTCGATGTTGGCGGGACGTTCACCGACATGGTTCTGCGCGACAACGCCGGCGCCGTCCGCATTTTCAAGTCGCCGTCGGTTCCGGCCGACCCCAGCGAGGGCGTACTGGGTGTGCTGCGGCTCGCTGCCCAGCAACTTGATCTGCCGCTTTCCGCGCTCCTGCGCGACTGTGCGCTGTTCGTGCATGGCTCGACGGTCGCCACCAACACCATCCTGGAAAAGAAGGGCGCCAAGGTCGGCATGCTGACGACCGAAGGCTTTCGCGATTCGCTCGAAATCCGCCGTGGCATTCGCGACAATCAGTGGGATCACCGCGCGCCCTTCCCGCAGGTCCTGGTGCCGCGCTACCTGCGCCTGCCGGTGCGCGGGCGCATCGGCGCCGACGGCCAGGAGCTGGCACCGCTCGCGGCGGAGGACGTCGAGGCCGCTGCCAAAACCTTTACCGCCGAAGGCGTCGAGTCGATTGCTGTCTGCCTGTTCAACAGCTTCCTCGACGGCACGCACGAGCGCGCGGTCGGCACGCAACTCGCCCGGAGCTGGTCCGGCAAATGGATCTCCCTGTCGAGCGACGTCATGCCGACGATGGGTGAGTACGAGCGCGGCTCGACGGCTGTGGTCAACGCCTACATCGCGCCCAAGGTGACGAGCTATCTGCACGCGCTGGACGAGCAGCTGCGCCAGCTCGGCCTGCCCCGTTCCCTCCTCCTGCTGCAAAGCAATGGCGGCGCGGTCTCCGTCGATCAGGTCGCCGCGCGTCCGGTGATGCTGGTGCTGTCGGGCCCGGCCGCCGGCGTTGGCGCGCTGAAGGGCTGCGCCGCGCCCGGCGAGGCGGCCAACCTGATTTCCATGGAAATCGGCGGCACCAGTTGCGACGTCATGGTGATGGCGCGCGGCGACGTGCCGGTGACGGATGCGCTGGTGATCGACGGCTACCACCTCACCACACCGTCGGTCGAAATCCATACCGTGGGCGCCGGCGGCGGCACCATCGCCTGGGTCGACGACGCGGGCCTCCTTCATGTCGGCCCGCAAGGTGCAGGTGCGCGCCCCGGCCCCGCCGCCTATGGCCTCGGCGGCGAGCAGCCAACCGTCACCGATGCACAGCTCGTGCTCGGGCGCCTGCGCCCCGGCCCTCTGGCCGGCGGCGCCGTGACCCTGGACGGGGCGCTGGCGCGCAAGGCCGTGGAGAGCAAGCTGGCGAAGCCGCTGGGCCTTTCGGTGGAAGCCGCCGCTGCCGGCGTGATCCGCCTCCTGGAACAGAACCTGCTGCATGCGGTGGAGCGCCTCAGCATCGAGCGCGGGCACAATCCTGCGACCTTCACTCTGGTCGCCGCCGGTGGCGCCGGGCCGATGCACGGCAGCGCCGT
>JAUXST010000629.1 GCA_030679805.1 Reyranella sp.
TGTGACACCGCCTGCCCGGCGCTAGACCGCCATGCGCTGATGCAGGTCGAACATGATCCAGAAGCTGCCGCCCACCATGATGAAGATCAGCACCGCGGTGAAGACGATGGCGAGCAGGTTCTCCTTCGGCGTCGAGGTGAAATTTAGGTGCAGGAAGAACCTGAGGTGGACCAGGATCTGCAGGATGGCGGCGACGCCGATCAGCAGCAGCGTGCGCTGGGGCGGCAGGGCGTGGGTGATCACGACGTAGAAGGGAATGGCCGTGAGCACCACGGCCAGCACAAAGCCGATCAGGTAAGAACTCAGGCCATGCTCCGACTTGTGGTTTTCCATCACAGCAGCCCCGGAAGATAGACGATCGAGAAGATGCCGACCCAGGCGATGTCGAGGAAGTGCCAGAACAGGCCCAGGCGGAACAGGCGCGACGTCACCGGCACCGATAGACCCGTCATCATCACCGGGCCGGACAGGATCAGGATCCAGGTGAGGCCGACGCTGACATGCAGGCCGTGGGTACCGACCAGGGTGAAGAAGGCCGACAGGAAGCCGCTGCGGTCCGGGCCGGCGCCGGCCTTGATCATGCCGGCGAATTCGCGCAGCTCCAGGAACACGAAGCCCGCGCCCAGCACGAAGGTGACGAGCAGCCAGAACAGCACCGCCGTCCGGTTGCCGGTCTTGGTGCAGAGCGAGGCGAAGCCGAAGGTGGTGCTGCTGACCAGCAGCAGCGCGGTCTCGATCGCGGCATTGCTCAGGTTGAACAGCGACTTGCCGCCCGGACCGCCGTCGGTGTTGTTGACCATGGTGACATAGGTCGCGAACAGCAGGGCGAAGATGACGGCATCGCCCATCAGGTAGAGCCAGAAGCCCAGCGCCCGCTGTTCGTGGGTCTCGGCCGCTTCGCTCTCGTGCGCTGTCACGGCGGCACTCATTTGCGGCTTCCCGTTCTTGTGGCAAGCGCACGGTAGCGCGCGTCCTCGGTCTGCTTCACCTCGGCGGCGGTGACCATGAATTCGGAGTCGTCATCGGACGAGCGCGCGATCATGGCGATCCACATGGCAAGACCACAAGCGGCCACCAGCCACCAGATATGCCAGATCATGGCGAAGCCCAGGGCGAAGGCGAAAGCGCCCATGGCGACACCCACCATCGAGTTCCTGGGCATGTGGATGTTTTCGTAGGCCGCCGGCCTCTGGTAGGCGACGCCGCGTTCCTTCATGTCGAGGAAGGGCTCGCGGTCGCGCACCTCCGGCAGGATGGCGAAGTTGTAGGCCGGCGGCGGCGAGGAAGTCGCCCATTCGAGCGTGCGGCCCTCCCACGGATCGCCGGTGATGTCGGCCGTCTTGCGGCGGTCGCGGACGCTGACGTAAAGTTGCATCACCATGCAAGCGATGCCCAGCAGCACGACGAAGGCCCCGAACGCGGCGACCATCAGGTAGGGCTGCCACGAGGGATCGTTGTACTGCTCCATGCGGCGCGGCATGCCCTTGAAGCCCAGGATGTAGAGCGGCATGAAGGCGAGATAGAAGCCGATCAGCCAGCACCAGAACGAGGCCAGACCCCATTTGCGGTCGAGCTCGAAGCCGAAGACCTTGGGGAACCAGTACATGTAGCCGGCGAGATAACCGAACAACACACCGGGGATGATCATGTTGTGGAAGTGCGCGACCAGGAAGGTCGTGTTGTGCATCAGGAAGTCGGCCGGCGGGATGGCCAGCAGCACGCCCGTCATGCCGCCGATCACGAAGGTGATCATGAAGCCGATGGTCCACATCATCGACGGATGGAAGTCGATGCGGCCGCGATACATGGTGAGCAGCCAGTTGAACACTTTTACGCCGGTCGGCACGGCGATGATCATCGTGGTGATGCCGAAGAAGGCGTTGACGTTGGCGCTGGAGCCCATGGTGAAGAAATGGTGCAGCCAGACGGTGAACGACAGGATCGCGATCGCCGCCGTGGCATAGACCAGCGATTCGTAGCCGAACAGGCGCTTCTTCGAGAAGGTCGCCACGACCTCGGAAAAGACGCCGAAGGCCGGCAGGATCAGGATGTAGACCTCCGGATGACCCCAGATCCAGAACAGGTTGGGGTAGTTCATCATGTTGCCGCCGTGGGCATTGGTGAAGAAGTGCATGCCGAACAGGCGGTCGAGCGCCAGCAGGCCACAGGCCACGGTGAGGGCGGGAAAGGCGAAAGCCATCAACACCGAGGCGCAGAGCGCCGTCCAGGTGAACGGCGTCATGCGCATCAGCGTCATGCCGGGCGCGCGGCGCTTCAGGATGGTGACGATGAAGTTGATCCCGCTCAGCGTCGAGCCGACGCCGCTGATCAGGATCGCCCAGATCCAGTAGTCGACGCCGACGCCGGGGTTGGCCTCGGCACCTGAATAAGGTGGATAGCCGGTCCAGCCCGCGGTCGAGAACTTGCCGATCACCAGCGACACCATGACGAGGCCGGCGCCGGCCGCGGTCAGCCACAGGCTGAGCGAATTCAGGAACGGGAAGGCCACGTCGCGGGTCCCGATCTGCAGCGGCACGATGATGTTGATCAGCCCGGTCATGAACGGCATCGCCATGAAGAAGATCATGATGGTGCCGTGCGAGCTGAAGATCTGGTCGAAATGCTCGGGCGGCAGGTAGCCGCCGGAATTGAGCGCCATGGCCTGCTGCGCCCGCATCATGATGGCGTCGACGAAGCCGCGCAGCAGCATGATCAGCGCCAGCACGATGTACATGATGCCGATCCGCTTGTGATCGACGCTGGTCAGCCAGTCGGTCCAGAGATAGCGCCAAGCGCCCAGCCAGGTGATGGCAATGGCGACCAGGAGCGCGCCGCCTATCGTAACCGCAGCACCGCCGGCGGCGATCGCGCTGTAGAGCGGCAGCGCCTCGAGCGTCAGTCTCCCGAACATCGATCTATCTCCGCGGCGCCGCGCCGGGCGCGGGGTGGGCGTGGGTATACTTGGCGATGATCGAGTCGAACATGTTCGGCTCGATCGCCGAATAGAAGGCGATCGGGTTGCTGCGGCTCTTGGCGGCGAGCGCCGTGTAGGCGGTAGCGTCGAGCTTGCCGGGTGCCTGCTTGGCCTTCGCCACCCAGGCGTCGAAGTCGGCGGAGGCCAGGGAAACCACCTCGAAATGCTGGTCGGAGAAGCCGCCGCCGCTGTACATGCTGTTGCGGCCGACGAACTTGCCGGGCTGGTCGGCCAGGAGCTGCAGGCGCGTCTGCATGCCGGCCATGGCGTAGATCTGACCGGCGAGCTGCGGCACGTAGAACGAATTCATCACCGTATCGGAGGTGATCCGCAAGCTCACCGGCCGCCCGTTCGGGAAGGCGAGCTGATTGACGGTGGCGATGCCCTGCTCGGGATAGATGAACAGCCACTTCCAGTCCTGGGCCACCACCTGGACTTCCAGCGGAGGCGTGGACGAGGCGATTTCACGATAGGGATCGAGCTTATGGGTGCTACGCCACAACAACACGGCGACGGCGACGACGATCAGCGCCGGAATCAGCCAGACGATCGCATCGAGCCGGGCGGATTCGGCCCATTTGGGCGTGTAGACAGCCCGGGTGTTGGTGGCGCGATAGCGCCAGGCGAACAGCAGCGTCAGGACGATGACCGGGACGATCACCAGCATCATGACGTAGAAGGCATCGCGCAGAAGGTCGCGCTCGGCCAGTGCGATCGGCCCCTTGGGGTCGAGGACTGCGGAGTGCCGGAGATCGCAGGCGGCGGCGAACAGCGCGGCACCAACGGCCGGCGCCACTCGAAGCAATTTATCGATCGCCTGCTTCACGCTCCCCCGCCCCTGCTCTTCGCGAGCAATTAGAAGAGATTGGAGCTAGGCCTTGTATTGAGCAACGATTCTTTTGCCGCGTGTGCGACCGTCTTGTTGCGACTCTATTGCTTCTGGCCGCCAGCGGCGGGCGGCTTGCCCTGCGGATCCTTGCCCAATGGATCCCTGGCCGTACAGACGTCGGCGCGAAGACGATCCTTGAGGGCGGCGATCTGGTCCTCGATCTGCTTGTTGGCGGCCTTCTGCTTGTCGATCTGGTCCTCCAGCGCCTTGACCTGGGCGGCGTCGGGACCCGGCGGGGCGGGCGGTGCCGGCGGCGCCGGCAGTTGCACTGCCACGTTCACGATCGGACGGTAGAAGAGATACCAGCCGAGCCCCAAGCCCACCGCGACCAGCAGGAAGCCGCCGACGAGGCTGCCCAAGATCAGGGGCCAGCGCGGTCGTGCACGGTCAGACGAAGGGTCGGGGGTAGGCGCGTTGTCGGCCATGGATGAAATTGGCTCCGGCGGGTGGCCGCAGTCAACGCCGCCGCCACGGCGGAATTAGGGCGGTCGGGATGAGCAAATTTCCTGCAAAAGGCCTTGCCGGATCGGGTCGGCTATTTAAGTGTATATGCACAGATAAAGACTCGCTCGACCTCCCCCACAGCGGCGTCTAGTTTCCCACCCATCGAACGGAGAGCCCCATGACAGCCTGCATCGTCGGATGGTCCCACGGAAAATTCGGCAAGCTCGACGGCGAGACCAGCGAATCGCTGATCGTGAAGGCCGCGACCGAGGCCATCGCCCACGCCGGCATCGAGCCCAAGGACGTCGATGTGATCTACGTCGGCAACATGAACGGCGGCTTCGTGCGCCAGGAGTTCCACTCCTCGCTGGCGCTGCAGGCCCACCCTGACCTCCGCTTCAAGCCGTCGACGCGCGTCGAGAACGCCTGCGCCACCGGCTCGGCCGCCATCCACATGGGGCTGAACACGCTGGCCGCCGGCAAGGCGCGCTTCGTGCTGGTCGTCGGCGTCGAGAAGATGACCGAACTCAATTCGGCCCAGGCGGGCGAGGTCCTGATCAAGGCTTCCTACGTGGCCGAGGAAGCCACCATCGAGGCGGGCTTCGCCGGCATCTTCGGCAAGATCACCTCGGCCTATTTCCAGCGCTACGGCGACAAGTCCGACGCGCTGGCCCGGATCGCCGTGAAGGCGCACAAGAACGGCGCCAAGAATCCCTATGCGCACTTCCAGAAGGAGTTCGCCTACGACTTCTGCCGCACGCCCTCGGACAAGAACCCGTTCGTGGCGGGACCGCTGAAGCGCACCGACTGCTCGCCGGTGACCGACGGCGCGGCGGCGGTCGTGCTGGCCGACGTCGGCACCGCGCTCGGGATGAAGCACGCCGTCGCCTTCCGGGCGACCGAGCACGTCAATGACTTCCTGCCGATGAGCCGGCGCGACATCATCAAGTTCGAGGGCCCGCAGCTTGCGTGGAAGCGCGCACTCGCCTCGGCCAAGCTCGACCTGCTCGATCTCTCGTTCGTGGAAAGCCACGACTGCTTCACCTCGGCCGAGCTGATCGAGTACGAGGCGATGGGCCTCACCGCCCCCGGCGAGGGCGAACGGGCGATCCTCGAAGGCTGGGTCGAGCGCGACGGCAAGCTCCCGGTCAACGTCTCGGGCGGGCTGAAAGCAAAAGGCCACCCCGTCGGTGCCACCGGCGTCAGCATGCACGTGATGTCGGCCATGCAGCTTTCCGGCAGCGCGCCCGAGGGCCTGCAATTGCCCAAGGCAACGATCGGCGGCGTATTCAACATGGGCGGCGCTGCCGTCGCCAACTATGTGAGCATCCTCGAACCGCTGCGCTAGATTCATCGCCGGGGGGCGCGCCACTGGAGTGGCGCGCCCCCTGGCGATGATCCGATGGAGGCGTTGATGCGGGCCGTCAGTCCTCGCGAAAGCGACGCCATCCTGGGCGCCAGGTGGCGCTGGCGGGCGGCCATGCGATCAGCCACGCCGACACCGAAAGTATCCTGGGCGCCGCGCACTACCTGCTGCGCCGGCCCGACCTCACCGACATCAGCACCCTGCCCGCGGCCGAGCCCGCCGATCTCGTCGCCACACTGAAGGACCGCGAACTGGCGGCCGAGGCGGTGAAGTATCTCGCCATCATGGTGATGGTCGACGACGTGCTCGACCGGGACAAGCTGGCGCGCGTGCTGCAGTACGCGCGCGCGCTCGACATCGAGGCGAACTACCTCACCGAGATGGTCGAGGCGGCTTCAGGCCACCTCGAGTGGGTGGTGACCGACATGACGATGCGCAACGCCGGGAGCATCGCGAGCGGGGCCTGGGGCAACCGGCCCGATCCCGCCAAGTGGATCCTGCCCTATGCCGGCGACAAGGCCGATCCCGTGCTGGTCGCGCGCTACGACGCGCTGGGCAAGCTGCCACAGAATACCTTCGGCAAGGCGCTGTGGGACTTCGACAAGAAGAACGGCTACCCGTTTCCCGGCGATCCCTCGGCGCTCAACGCCATCTTCGCCACGCCACACGATGCCACGCACGTGATCTCGGGCTACGACACGAGCTACCGCGGCGAGATCCTGGTCTCGACCTTCACCGCCGCCATGCACCTGATCAATCCCATGGCGGGCCACATCCTGCCGGTGATCTTCAACGGCCATCTCGGCATCAAATTCAACGACGTCGCGACGCCCGCCAAGGGCGGCCTCGATGTCGACGAGTTCTGGCACGCCTGGGCGCGTGGCCGCGACATGACGGTCGACATCTTCGCGCCCGGCTGGAGCGCCTGGGACTGGGTCGAGCGCGATCTGGAAGAGCTGCGACGCGACTGGAACATCGCGCCACCGGGTCGTGGGCTCTGACGGGCCCTGTCGCGGCTGTCGCTCTCGCGCTATATTGGCAGTGGGAAAGCGTCATGACTCGAAACGAATTCTTCGCTCGAATCGCAGCACACCGCACGGAACTCTCGCGTGCCGGTGTGCGCCGCCTTGGCGTGTATGGATCTGTAGCGCGAGGCGAAGCCGGTCCGGAGAGCGATGTCGACGTCCTTGTCGAGTTCGAGACAGTTCCCGACCTCTTTGAATTTGCGGCCTTGCGGGACCGCCTGGCCGAAATCCTCGGCAGACCGGTGGATCTGGTGACCCCTCAAGCCCTGAAGCCTCGGCTGCGGTCGAGGGTCCTGGACGAAGTGCGCTATGCGGCCTGAGAGGTCGGCCGATCTACTTCAAGACATCATCGACTTCATCGACCGCATCGAAACCTGGGTGCCTGCAAGTACGGACGATGCGTCGAACAACGATGAAAAGACGCTCTACGCCGTTCTGCATGCTCTGCAATATATCGGCGAGGCAGTTTCGCGGTTGCCAATGGAGGTGACCGGTCTCGCGCCCGAAGTCCCTTGGGGACGAATCCGCGCCATGCGCAACTTCATCGCCCACGACTACGCCGGCATTGACACCGACATCGTCTGGAAGACCGTACGGGAGCGGCTGCCGGAGTTGCGAGCCGCTGTCATGTAGCTGCTTGGCCGCATTCCTCGCTAGACGCAATCGTTGGAGGTGTGACCTCTCCGCCTCGTAAGACGAGGCAGAGAGGTCAGAGATTGGCTTAGACGACGGGGCTGGCGCCGCCGTCGACGTTGATGGCGACGCCGGTGATGAAGGAGCCGGCGTCCGAACACAGGAAGCAGGCCATGCGCGCGAATTCCTCGGCCTTGCCCATGCGGCCGAGCGGAATGCGGCCCTTGGCCATGCCGTCGATGAACTGCTGGTAGGTCTTGCCTTCGCCCGCCGCCGTCTTGTGGCGGCGCTGCCACTGGTCGCTGTCGATCAGGCCGACCAGCATGGCATTCACCAGCACGTTGTGCGGGGCGTTCTCCTTGGAGAGCGCCTTGGTGAGGGCCAGGCCCGCCGCGCGGCTGACGCTGGTCGGCGTGCTGTCGGCTCCCGGCGCCTTGGCGCCGATGTTGAGCACATTGACGATACGGCCCCACTTGCGCTCGCGCATGCCGGGCAGGACGAGCCGCGCCAGGCGGATGGCGGCGAACAGCTTCAGGTCGAGATCGCCCTGCCAGTCCTCATCGGTCACGGTGTCGAACGGCTTGGCGTGGCTGATGCCGGCGTTGTTCACCAGGATGTCGACCTTACCGAAATCGGCCACGACCTTCTTGATGGTGTCGGCGATCGGCGCCGCCTTGGAGACATCGCAGGAATAGCCCTCGACCTTGGCATTGGTCTTGCCGGCGGCCTTCTGCACCTCGGCCTTGGCCGAGGCCAGCACGTCGGCCTTGCGCGCCAGCATCGCCACCGAGCCACCGGAGGCTGCGAATTCCTTGGCCATGGCCAGGCCGAGTCCGGTGCTGCCACCGGTGATCACGGCCACGCGGCCGTCCATGCGTACGTCCATGAGAGTCTCCTCCGTTTATGCTTTCAGTGTAGCGATTGCCGCGAGAACGCGCTCGGGCGTCGCCGGCGCATCGAGCCGCACTGCGGTCCTGCCGTCGCCTGCGGCGGCAATGGCATCCTTGAGCGCGGTCCAGACCGCGGTCGCCAGGAGAAGTGGCGGCTCGCCCACCGCCTTGGAACGAAAGATGGTCGCCTCGCGCGACGGCGCGTTCGCCAGCATCGTGACGTTGAACACGGGCGGCACGTCGCGGCTGCCCGGAATCTTGTAGGTCGAGGGGCCGATGGTGCGTAGCCTGCCCTGCTTGTCCCACCACAGTTCCTCGCAGGTGAGCCAGCCCTGGCCCTGCACGAAGGCGCCCTCGATCTGGCCGCGGTCGATCGCGGGATTGAGCGAGTCACCGCAATCCTGCACGAGGTCGGCGCGCAGCACCCGGCTCTCGCCGGTCAAGGTGTCGATAGCGACCTCCGCCATCGCCGCACCGAAGGAGAAATAGAAGAACGGCCGACCGCGCATCGCCGCCCCGTCCCAGTGTATCTTGGGCGTCTTGTAGAAGCCGGTGGCGGAAAGCGAGACGCGGCCCAGCCAGCAGAGCTTCGCCAGTTCGCCGAAGCTCACGACCTGGTTGCTTCCGGGTTTGGCGATGCGCACGTTACCGTCGGCGAATTCGATGTCGTTTTCGCTCGCAGCAAAATGCTCCGCGGCGAACACGATCATGCGCTGCTTGATCGTGTTCGCGGCTTCGTAGGCTGCCCAGCCGTTCAGATCCGATCCCGTCGATGCTGCCGTGGGCGAAGTGTTGGGCACCTCGGCGGTCGAGGTCGCGCTGGGCCGGATGCGATCGATGTCGACGCTAAAGACCTCGGCCACGACTTGGGCCACCTTGACAAACAGTCCCTGCCCCATCTCGGTGCCACCATGGTTCAGGCGGATCGAACCGTCGGTATAGATGTGCACCAGCGCGCCGGCCTGGTTG
>JAUXST010000638.1 GCA_030679805.1 Reyranella sp.
TTCTTGAAGAAGGTGTCGGCGATGGCCGAGCCCAGCGCGCCCGAGATGTGTGGCCGGCGTTCGCTCCAGTCGAGGCATTGGCGCGCGAAGTGGCGCGTGCTGGATTGACGGGCGCCCCCCAGGTCAACACCCACGCGCGCGCAGAAGGCTTCGCCCGACGGCGTGAGCTTCCAGTCGCGTGATCCCTTGGGTTCGAGATGGCCATGTTGCGTGAGCGAATCGGTGACGGCGATGCCAACCTGACCGGCGAGATGGTCGTAGCAGGTACGGCAGAAGCGGAGATCGGGGTCGCGCCGCCACGCGGCCGACTGGGAGGCCGGCGGCGCGCGGGTACCCGCCAGCGCCATCAGCGATTCGATGGCGTGGGCCACGTCGGGCGAGGCGAGGCGATAGAAGCGGTTGCGGCCCTGGGCGCGGGCGGCCAGCAGATTGGCCTCCGTCATGCGCCCGAGGTGGCCCGAGGCGGTCTGCGCGGTGACGCCGGCGGCCAGCGCCAGGTCGGAGGCGGTGTGGGCGCGACCGTCCATCAGCAGCGACAGCATGGCAGCGCGCGCCGGGTCGCCCATCAGGGCGGCGACTTCGGACAGGGCGTTGACGGTGGTCATGGAGGGGAATTTACGCCCGCACGACAGCGCCCGCCACGGTCAATGGTTCGGTGGGTGTCGAACTATCCTGTCATCCTGAGCGCAGCGAAGGATGACAGGATGGCCCGCTACTTCCACTTCGGATTTGCGATGGCGATCTTGTCGGCGATGGTGGCTTCGAGATGGGCCATCAGGGCGGTGTCGCGTTCGTCGCGCTCCCCGGCGCGGAGCTGGTGTGCGAGTTCGCGGTTGAGATGCTCGAGCGTACCATCATGGCCGAGCAACTGTGCCAGCCGGGCCTGCTCGGCGGCATCGGCCGCCGGTCCCAGCCGCGCCTCGCGTTCGAGGATGGCGAGCGAATTCACGGCGACGCGCATCTGGAAGCCGAGCCGGGGCTCGGCCTTGTCGAGCGCGGGTGTTGCCTCCTCGCGCAGGAAGTCGGCGATGGCGGACAGGAGTTCGGAAGTGGTGGGACGATCCTGGGCCATGTCAGACTCCGCTCTTCAGGAGTTGCAGCAGATCGACCTCGGTCTCGACGGCGCGGCGGCCGATAGAAGCCAGTTCCATCGACTTGATGGCGCCCGAGAGATGCCGCCATGCCTGATTGTGGCAGATGATGCCCCAGCGCACCGTGCCGAAGACCTCCCACCAGTGCGCCCGTGCCGGATCGACCCTGATGCCGCCCGCGCGCTCGTAGGCCGACCACAATTCCTCGCGGCTGCCGAAGCCGCCGGCCGGCTTGTCGACGGCGCCGAAGCGCCAGCTCTTCACGCACAACCAGCCCAGATCTTCGATGGGATCGCCCAAGTGCGCGCCTTCCCAGTCGAGGATTGCGGTCACGCCCGATTCGTCGGCGAGGTAATTGCCGGTGCGGTAGTCGCCATGGACGAGTACCGGCTTGGGCGTCGGCGCGGGCTTGCGTCGGTCGAGCCAGGAGAGCGCCAGCTCGAACACCGGCTGCGGCCGGTCGAGCAGATCGAGTGCGCGGTGTTGCCCCGCAATGTGGTCGGCGGCCTCGCGGCGCGTGAGCGGCGGAAGACCCGCCGCCGGCACGGCATGGAGGCGCGCCAGGATCTCGCCGAGCTGGCCCGCGATCTTCTGGCGCGCCGAGTCGTATGGCGGGTCGCGCAGCAGCTTGCGCGCGATCGCCGTGCCACCGATCCGACGC
>JAUXST010000640.1 GCA_030679805.1 Reyranella sp.
CGAAGGCGCCGAGGCGAAGGTCGCGGATGATTTCGATGCGCTCCAGCGTGTCGATGTCGGAATGCAGGTAGCGGCAGCGGATGCCGGCCTCGTGCAGATATTCGACAAGGTCCTCGGCCATGCGCTTGGTCAGCACCGTCACCAGCACGCGCTGGGCCTTCTTCGCGCAGTCCTTGCACTCGGCGATCAGGTCGTCGACCTGCTTCTCGACCGGCCGGATGATCACCGTCGGGTCGATCAGCCCGGTCGGGCGGATCACCTGTTCGATGAAGGCGCCCTGCGTGCGCTCCATCTCCCACGGGCCGGGCGTGGCGCTGACGAAGGTCGTCTGCGGGCGCAGCGCCTCCCATTCCTCGAACTTCAGCGGCCGGTTGTCGATCGCCGACGGCAGGCGGAAGCCGAATTCGGCCAACACGCTCTTGCGGTTGAAGTCACCGCGGAACATGCCGCCGATCTGCGGCACGGTGACGTGGCTCTCGTCGCAGATCAGCAGCGAGTGCTCGGGGAAGTACTCGAACAGGGTAGGAGGCGGCTCGCCCGGCTTGCGGCCGGTGAGATAGCGCGAATAGTTCTCGATGCCGGCGCAGGCGCCCGTCGTCTCCATCATCTCGATGTCGAAATTCGTGCGCTGCTCGAGCCGCTGCGCCTCGAGCAGGCGGCCGGCGCGGTTGAACTCGTCGAGCCGCTGCTTGAGGTCGGCCTTTATCTGGTCGATTGCCTTCTGCATCGTGGGCTTCGGTGTCACATAGTGGCTGTTGGCGTAGACGATGATGTCGGACAGGGTGATCGTCTTGTCGCCGGTCAGCGGGTCGAACTCGGTGATCGATTCGATCTCGTCGCCGAACATCTCGAAGCGCCAGGCCTTATCCTCGTAATGGGCCGGGAACAGGTCGACTGTGTCGCCTCGCACGCGGAAGGTGCCGCGCTGGAAGGCGTTGTCGTTGCGCTTGTATTGTTGTTCGACGAATCGGCGCACCAAAGCGTTGCGGTCGATCTTCTGGCCCTTGTGAAGGCGGAAGGTCATCTTCTGATAGTTCTCGAGCGGGCCGATACCGTAGATGCAGGAAACGGAGGCCACGATGATGACGTC
>JAUXST010000155.1 GCA_030679805.1 Reyranella sp.
CGTTGCCGCGGATGCGCTCCATCTCGCTCTCTTGGAGTTCGAGCAGGTTTTTGCCCTCGAAGCGGATGGCGCCGCCCACGATGCGGCCGGGTGGATTGGCGACCAGGCGCAGGATCGACAGCGCCGACACGCTCTTGCCGCAGCCCGATTCGCCCACGACGCCTAGGGTCTCGCCACTTTTGAGGTCGTAGGAAACGCCGTCGACCGCACGCACGGTACCGACCGCGGTGAAGAAATGGGTCTGGAGGTTATCGACCTGGAGGATTGTCTGCGACGCCATCGACTCCCTTGATTTTATCGTGTTAGCCTTTGGTCCATAGAACAAGATGGACAAGCCATCAGAGCATACTGTGCTCGGTCTGCAAAAGACCAAATGGGAGGAAGTGCAATGTCGGAGTATGATTCCAAACGTTCCCGCGTAAACCGTCGAAACTTCGTCAAGGGCGCCGCCGCCATGGGCGCCTTGGGCGGAGCGGGCGCCTTCGGCCTGCCGTTCCATGCCTGGGCGCAGGGCGTGCCCATGCAGTACGACGGCTCGAAGTTCCAGCTGAGGGCAGCGGAGCCCAACGCGAAATCGGGCGGCGTGCTGAAGTACGGCATCACCAGCCGGCCGCCGCATTTCGACTTCCACCAGTCGGGCACCATCAACAGCCTGGGCAGCCAGGGTTGCATGTTCGACAACCTGATCCGGCGCGATCCGCGCGACAGCGGCCAGACCATCATTCCCGATCTCGCCCATAGCTGGGATATCTCGAAGGACGGCACGACCTATACCTTCATGCTGCGCAAGGACGTGCAGTTCCATGACGGTGCCGAGATGACGTCGGACGACGTCAAGGCCACCTTCGACCGCATCGCCAAGCCGCCGCAGGGCATCAGCATTCCGCGCAGCACGCTATTCGCGGCGGTGAGCGAGATCACCACGCCCGACAAGTACACCGTGCGGTTCAAGCTCGCCGAGCCCCGGCCGCCCGCCTTCATCATGGGCGCGCTCGCCAGCGGCTGGAACGGCATCGTGCGCAGGAAGACGCTGGAGGACAACGGCTACAACCTGCGCCGCGTCGTCGACATCCCCGGCACCGGCCCATTCAAGAGCCAGCGCCGCGTCGAGGCCGAGATCTGGGTGATGGAGAAGTGGAAGAACTACTGGAACAAGGGCCTGCCCTATCTCGACGGCGTCGAGTTCTATCATGCGCTGCCGTTCTCGCCCGAGCTCGGCTCCGCCCTGCTGTCGGGCCGCGTCGACTATGCCCGCCTGCTCGATCCGGGCTCGCTGCGCAAGGTCAAGGCGACGCCGGGCATGTCCGGCGCCGATTTCTACCAGAGCGTCATCCAGGCGACCTGGATGAATAACAAGAAGAAGCCGCTGGACGATCCCCGGGTCCGCCGCGCCTTCCATCTCGTGCTCGACAAGCCGGTGCTGGTCGACGTGGTGAAGGACATCGCGCCGATGATGGTCGGCGGCTTCATCTACCCATTCTCGGACTTCGCTACGCCCAAGGCGGAACTCAGCAAGCGGCTGGGCTACCAGCCCGACCCGACCGCTTCGATCAAGGAGGCCAAGGCGCTGATGAAGGCGGCGGGCTACGAGAAGGGCATCACCGGGCTCGACTACCTGGTGCGTGAGGTCGCGAGCTTCAAGCTGTGGTCGCAGGCCATCCAGGCGATGCTGCAGCAGACCCTCAACGTGCAGACCAACATCCGCACCGCCGTCGAATCGGTGTGGTTCGACGACGTCCGTTCCGGCAAGTTCGACCTCGCCATCGGCGCCATCGTGTCGACGCTGCTCGACCCGTCCGACTACTTCAACGCCTGGTACGGCAAGGGCGGTCCGCAGAACTACTCGGCCTGGGACAATCCGAAGTTCATCGCGCTCCTGCCGCAGATCGACCGCGAGGTCGATCCCAAGAAGCGTCTCGACCTGATCCGTCAGGCCGAGGCCATCATGGAGGAAGACCCCCCGCTGTTGCCGATGTCGTGGGAGAAGATCAACGACGGCTGGTATAACTACGTGAAGGGCCACAATCCGAAGGACTATTTCGGCATCTATGACGTCGTGCGGCTCGATACCTTCTGGCTCGACAAGTAGCCTGCTGAGACTCAAGCGAACGAAAGCGGCCGTCGCACTCCTGGCGACGGCCGTCTTCGCATCTGTGCCCGCCCCCGAAGCGCGGGCCGACGAAGGCGGTTCGGGCTACTGGCTGCCTGGCTCCTTCGCCTGGCAGGCCGCGGTGCCGTCGGCAATCGGGTTCACCATCGAGACCGCCTACTACCACGCGACCCAGAGTACCGACCCGTCGCTCAGCGTTTCGCGCGGCAACAACTTGATCTTCGGCCTCTATACGAGTTCGAACTTTCTCATGGTGACGCCCACCTATGCGATGGCGACGCCGGGGATCGGTGGCCAGCTTGAACTCAGCCTGACGTTCCAGATGGGCAACTACACGGCGGCTGACGCAGGCACGACGATTGCCGATTCGATGACGGCGATGGGCGATCTCTCCCCGGCCGTGGCCCAGAAATGGGTCGCGGACGCCCACAATTTCATGGCCTATGCGGCGGGCAACATCCCGGTCGGCAGCTACGATCCTTCCCGACTGGCAACAACGGGCCTCGGTCATTGGGCGGTCGACGGCGGGCTGGGTTACACTTATTACGACGACAAGTCGGGCCGTGAGTTCTCCGCCGTCCTGGGCCTCACCTACAATTTCATGAATCCGAGCACCGCCTATCAGAGCGGCATCGACCTGCATCTCGACCTGTCGGCTTCGCAGGCGCTGAACGACAGCTTCTATGCCGGCGTCGTGGGCTACATCTACAACCAGATCAGCGGCGACACCGGCTCGGGCGCGACCCTCGGCGCCTTCCCGTCGCGCGTGGTGGGTGTCGGACCTCAGGTCGGCTACAATTTCTCGCTGGGCGGCCGAGACGTTCAGATGAATGCCCGGGCCTACTACGAGGTCGCGGGCCAAAACCGGCCCGTGGGCTGGAACGCCTGGCTGACGTTCACGATCGCGCTTGCCAAGTCGGAGAAGTAGGCGTGCCTACATTGGCGGCATCAGCCCGTCGCGGCCGTAGTTGATCCGCGGCGTCTGCAGCGTGCCGTCGGGCATCTTCCTGGCGGCACTGATGAAGATGCCGGTGCCGGGCTTCAGCTCGCCGCGGTCGCCGGCGGCATAGGTCACGACCACGGTCTGGGGCGTCACCACCAGCTTCTTCTCGCCATCCTTGTATTTCATCGTGAGCGTATGGCCGTCGTTTCCGGTGACGGTCTGTTCGACACTGGCGTTGGTCATCGTGGCCTGTGGCGCCAGATCCGACGAACGGTGGCCTTCGCCCGTGCCGCGCATCGCCTCGGGGAAGATATGGACTTCGACCGCGCGCTGGCTGCCGTCGGCTTGCGGCAGGCCGGTGGCGCCGACGTACATGCCGGGCCTAATGTCGGCCACGCTCGCCCGCACCAGCGCAACATAGACCGGCGGATCGGTGACGGTGATCTTGAATTCGGCGCCATCGCGCGATTTCACGATGAGTATCGAACCGTCGACCCGCTCGAGGGTGCCGCGGATACGCACGGCCTCCTGTGCCGACGATGATCCGGCGGCGCCCACGAGAGCGAGGCCGACGACGAGGAGAGACCAGGCTCTGCTGTGCAGCATGAAAGTCTCCTGCGCGGCACGGAAGCCGCTTTCCAGAATGGGACGGCCATCATTATACCTTCATACCTTCGGCCGGATTTCACTCCGACAAATGGTCGTGATTTGGATATTCTCCGCGCCATGGAGCCTTCCGATCGACCGAAGTCCCCGCCGATCTCAGATGGCGCCTTTTATTTCATTGCCGGTTTCTGCGGTCTGGCCGGCGGGGTCGTGGGCGCGGCCTTCCATCTCACCGTCGACCGGCTGCTGCATTGGCCGGCGTGGCTGATCGCACGCTTCGGCAGCGGCCCCGAGACGATCCTCATGGCGGCGGCCATCGCGGCGGCGGGCGTGCTCGCGGCTTTCGTGTTGACGCGCCGCTTCGCCCCGGAGGCGGCGGGCAGCGGCGTGCAGGAGATCGAGGGCGCGATGGAGGGGCTGCGCGTCGTGCGCTGGCGCCGCATCCTGCCGGTCAAGTTCGTGGGCGGCGTGCTGGGACTGTCGTCCGGCCTGGTGGCCGGACGCGAGGGGCCGACGATCCATATGGGCGCCTCGATCGCCGCCGCTTTGTCCGAGACGCTCAAGCTCGACCGCGACGACATGCGCGGGCTGCTCGCGGCCGGCGCCGCGGCTGGCCTCGCCGCCGCCTTCAATGCGCCACTGGCGGCCATCCTTTTCATCATCGAGGAGACGCGCAAGCAGTTCCACTACACCTTCCGCTCCTATGTCGGCGTCATCTGCGCCTCGGCGGCGAGCGCCATGGGCATGGGGCTGGTGGGCGGCACGGCGCCGCCGATGCGCATCGCCGCTCTCGAGCAGCCGCTCTGGCTGCTGCCCGCCTTCGTGCTGCTGGGTGTGGGCATAGGCGGCCTGGGGGTCGTCTTCAATCGTAGCCTATTGGGCGCGCTCGACTGGACGGCCAAGACCTTCCGGCACGCGCCGTTCGTGCCGGCCCTGGTCGTCGGCGGCGCGGTCGGCGCGCTCGCCATCGTGCTGCCTGAAGCGGTGGGCGGCGGCGAATTGCTGATCCCCCATCTCGTCGCGCGCGACCTGCCGCTCGCCACACTTGCGCTGGTGGCCGTGCTGCGCTTCGTCGGCACCATGGCGAGCTATCCGGTCGGCGTACCGGGCGGCATCTTCTCGCCGATGCTGGCGCTCGCCACCGCGGTGGGACTGGGCATCGGCATGGTGATGGAACGCGCGCTTACCGCCGGGGGGCTGGCGGTGCCGACATCGATGGCCGCGGCCTTCGCCATCGCCTCCATGGGCGGGCTGTTCACCGCCACGATCCGCGCGCCGCTGGTCGGTGTCGTGCTGGCAGTCGAACTGACGGGCGCCTATGCGTTGATCCTGCCGCTGCTCGTGACCTGCGTCACCGCGCATGTCATCGCCGAGTGGCTGGGCGGCCGGCCGGTCTACGAACTGCTGCTGGAGCGCACGCTCAGGCTGTCGGGCCAGACGCCGCCGGCGGCGACCTCGACGGAAACATCCTCGCCGGTCGGCATCGACGACAAGCCGCGCCCGACGCAGGTCAAGCGACGGCGGCGGCGCCGTGGCGGGAGAGGGTAAAACCCTCGTAGCCCTTGGCGGCAACCGCGTCGCAGTGCCGCTTGTAGCGGTCGAAGCCGCCAACGTAGGGCATGAAGACGCGCGGCTTGCCCGGGATGTTGGCGCCCACGTACCAGGAATTGGCCAGCGGATAGAGCGTGCTGTCGGCCACGGCGTTGACGTGGCTCACCCACTCGCTTTCGGCCTGTAAGGCGGGCTCGATGCGGTCGAGGCCGTGCCTGCCGAGATGGCCGATGGCGTCGGCGATCCAGTCGACGTGCTGCTCGATCGAGGCGATCATCTGCGTCTTCACGCCCGGGCTGCCGGGGCCGGTGACCACGAACATGTTGGGGAAACCCGAGACCATCAGGCCGAGATAGGTGAGGGGACCGCCCGCCCATTTGTCGGCCAGCACGGCGCCGTCCGATGTGCGGATGTCGATCTCGCGCAGCGCGCCGGTCATGGCGTCGAAGCCTGTCGCGAAGACGATGGCGTCGAGTTCGAATTCCTGTTTGCCGGTCCTGAGGCCTGAGGGCGTGATCTCGGCGATGGGATCGCTGCGCACGTCGACCAGGGTGACATTGTCCCGGTTATAAGTCTCGTAGTAGCCGGTATCGAGGCAGAGCCGCTTGGTGCCGATCGGATGGTCCTTGGGCGCCAGCAGCTCGGCCGTCACCGGATCCTTCACGATGCCGCGGATCTTGTTGCGCGCAAACTCCGAGGCCGTATCGTTGGCCTCCTTGTTCGTCAGCAGATCGGTGTAGGTATAGAGGTAGCTGATGCTGCCGCCTTCCTGCCACTTGGACTCGTAGGCGGCGTTGCGCTCCTCGGCGGGCACGTCGAGCGCCGATTTCGTCGGCCTGGGATAGCCGCCGATGGCGAAGGGCGTGTCGTAGGCGGCGCGCCGGCGGGCGGGATAGTCGGCCTTGTGGCGGCTTTCGCGTTCCGGTTCCATCGGACCGTTGCGCGCCGGCAGGCTGAAGTTGGCGGTGCGCTGGAAGACGTGCAGGTGTTTGGCTTGGCGTGCGATCAACGGGATCATCTGCACGCCCGACGAGCCGGTGCCGACCACGCCCACGCGCAGGCCGGTGAAATCGACGCCCTCGTGCGGCCACAGGCCGGAGTGGTACCACTTGCCCTTGAACTGGCCGATGCCCTTGAAATCCGGCACGCGTGGCGTCGAGAGGTTGCCCGCGGCCATCACGCAATAACGGGCGCGCACCTCTTCACTTTTGTCTGTGCGCAGCGTCCACAGGCCGGTCTGCCGATCGAACAGCGCCGAGACGATGCGGGTGTTGAGCTGCACGTCGCGGCGCAGGTCGAAGCGGTCGGCGACGTGGTTGATGTACTGCAGGATCTCGGGCTGGTTGCCGTAGCGCTCCGGCCATTTCCAGTCCTGCTGCAGCTCGTCGGAGAAGCTGTAGGAATATTCGAGGCTCTCGACGTCGCAGCGCGCGCCGGGATAGCGGTTCCAGAACCAGGTGCCGCCGACGCCGGAGCCCGCCTCGTAGGCGCGGACCCTGAGGCCCATGCCACGCAGGCGATGAATGGCATAAAGCCCGCCCAGGCCGCCGCCGACGATGGCGACGTCGAGTTGCTTGCCAGTGGAGGCGGGGTCGGACGGAGCGTGGGAAGCGTCGGGCATGGCGGCCTATCCTGAAAGTGTGCCGCAAGCCTCCAACGGGTGGGGAACTTTGGCAAGATGTCGCGGGATGGTCGATCTTTCTAGCGAAACGAGGCTACGCGCCGCGTTATGGTCCCCTCGAAGAGCGAGGATTGGAGAGAGTAATGAAGTTATTCGCGGTTTCGACGGCGGCGACCGTGTCGCTGGCTATGTCGCTGATGGCCGTGCAGGTGGGCGCGCAGACGGCCATCCAGCCGGGCCTGTGGGAGTCCAACGACAAGACCACGATGGAGGGCGTGCAGCCCATGCCAGCCACCTCCAAGAAGGTCTGCCTGAAGGCGAATGAGGCGCAGCTCGAGCGCCTGCTGTTCCCGACACCCGAGGAGATGGCCCAGCACGGCTGCAAGTATGAAGGCGGCGTCAAGCAACCCGGCGTGCTGCAGTCCAGCCTGTCGTGCCCACCGAACAATGACATCGCCGGTGTCGACGCCAAGGCCGAGATCACCTTCACGCCGACCAGCTACGAGGGCCTGGGCCAGATCGTCGCCAAGGACAAGGCCGGCACCACGATCAAGGGCAGCAGCACGCTGAGCGGCAAGCGCGTCGGCGATTGCCAGTAACCGGTCGTCCCGTGCCGCCTAACTGGTGCTCGACCCGCCGGATCCGGAAAGTGCGGCCAAGGAGAATACCGCCAGAAAGGGGTCGCCAAAAGTGAAAATAGACGACGTCGCTTTTCTAGCGTCGGGAGTGCATCAGTTCGATGAACTCCGGTAGCTCTGGCATGGTTTCATACCGCGGGACGCTGGATAAAATCGTATCCCAGGAAGCTTTGGAGCCAACAAACAAGTGTGCTCCCACCTCCAGGCTCGTGTCGTCATCGAGAAGACCTGCAGGTATCCAGTAATATGCCGCGGTCCTCAGCGGGTTCGGGACCGGAGAACCGCATCGGGAGCAGAAGTCAGAACGAAAGCCCGTGGGCTTCACGTAGGAGGAAATTTGCTCTTGCCCGCAAATCCAGCGGAAATTCCCGACCTCCACTATGATTGCGGAGTTTGAAGAGGAGCCCCCCTGTTTGCGGCAAAGCGAACAGTGGCATTGATAAATTATAGGAAGGTCACCGCCGACTTGAAACTCGACCTTTCCGCACAGACAACTACCTCGCATGGTGCCCCCAAGAATTCCGGATGGCGCGGAAAATACTACCGGCATGACGGGCTCGCGGCGAACTATCTGGCCTTCATCAAGCTCGCGTCAATCCGCATTCGGCTGCGTGCAAATGTGCCCGCGTCCTATCCGAACGCCGGCATCACCTGTTCGCCGAAGCGGCGCATCGAGGCCACGTTATGCTCGTGGCTCATGGCGCCGAAGCCGGTCTGGCACAGCAGGTGCTGCACGCCGACATCGCGCAGTTCCGCCACCTGCTCGCGCACGCGGGCCGGCGTGCCGTAGAGCGAGCCCGTCGACAGCACGAAGGGGATGGCCTCCGAATCGGGGACGGCGGGGTCGGTCCAGGCGTTGAGCGTCACCGGGTCGGGCGTGAAGTCGGCCGGATTGTAGGCCTCGCGCACATGCATCATGTGGGCGCGTGTCTCGACCAGGAATTCGGAGAGCTCGTCCTCGGCCTGGGCGTTCGACTCGGCCACGTAGACGTTGCGCCACAGCGCGCTCTGCGCGAGCAGCCGCGCCTTCTTCGCCGCATCGTGGCCGCCCGCGTCGATGCCGGCGGCATAGAGCGCCCAGCGCTCCTTGATGCGCGGCACCGGCAGGCGCGCCGTCAGGATCGGCACGCCCGCCTTGCCGCATTCGGTGAAGGAGCCGGGCGAGATCACGCTGCGCCACAGCGGCGGTCCCGGCTGCTGCACCGGCTTGGGCCGCAGCGCCGGGATGTGGATCTTGTGGAACCTGCCGTCGTAGGTGAGCGGCGCCTCGGTCCAGGCGCGCTCGAGGATCTCGATCGTCTCCTCCATGCGCTCGCGGCTGTCGTGGCTGCGCAGGCCGTGGCCCACGAATTCATACTCGTTGTAGACGGTGCCCTTGCCGATGCCGACGTCGATGCGGCCCTTGCTGAGATTGTCGAGCAGCGCCAGCTGGACGGCCAGTCGCACCGGATGATGGAACGGCGTCTGCACCACGGCGAAGCCGATGCGGATGCGCTCGGTCTTCACGGCGAGGGCGGCGGCGAACATCAGCGAATCGTTATAGACGCTCTCGCCGGTGAAATAGTGTTCGGTCAGCCAGACGTCGGCGAAGCCGAGCTTCTCGGCGAGGCAGGCCTGGGCGAGAATCTGATCGATCCGTGCGCCGTCCTCGTCGGGCGAAGGCGACATTGCAAGCGTAAGCCAACCGAACTGCATCCACTTCTCCCCGGCGCCCGAACGTACTAACACCTTACCCAGACGAACTCATTTCGGCGAACGTCTTTGCGCGACTTCCTCAAGAACGCTCTCCTGGTCCTGGTGACGGTCGTGGTCTGCACGGCCGTGGCCGAGGGCATCGCGCGATGGGCCGATGCCGGCGGCGGCGAGGACGTGGCGCGGCGCCTCGACGAGGTGCCGCGTGCCCAGGGCGTCGAGCGCGCCTGGTACTTCAGCGATCCGCCGCCGCTTCCCAATCGCGGCCCGGTGCCGGCCGCCTGGGACGAGCTGGTGCGCCGCGTCGAGAAGAGCGGCGTCACCGAGGGCACGCGCCGTGCCGACATGTTCAAGGCCTGGAACACGGCGTTGGTCGGCGATCCCTGCAAGCATCCCTATCTGCGCGACGCGCCGGGACACCTGTTCGTCTACGACCCGCCCTCTGACGGTCCAACTGGTGGAAGTCCGCATCCGCCCTACCGCTTCCTGCCCAACGCCACGACGCCGATCGGGCTGGTCACCAACGCCTACGGCTTCCGCGGTCCGCCGGTGCCGTTCGTGCGTACGCCGCAGACGATCCGCATCGCCTTCGTCGGTGCCTCGACGACGGTGGACGCTCATCACCTCGCCTATTCGT
>JAUXST010000650.1 GCA_030679805.1 Reyranella sp.
GTGCTTCAGCCCACCGGGATCTGCACTGCGACGCAGATCAAAGCGGCCGAGGCGATCCGTGATCGTCGCGCGCAACGCATCGTCGAACTTGAAGGACGTCACGTGGCCAGTGGCCTTCTGAAGGTCCACACGACCGCCGGCGGCACGTTGCGCCAGATGCGCCGGCCGCGGGTGCCGACCAGCCGCAGCTGTTCGCGCAAGGCGCGCGGAACGGGCGGCGTCGGGCCATAGGTGAATTGCACGAGCGCCGCGCCCCGCGGCAGCGCCTCGAAGACCCCGTGCACGATACCGTTCACGATCTCCGTCGGCAGCGACAGGAGCGGCAGGCTCGACACGACGGCGGCGATCGGCGTGGTCCCGTTGTCGGCCAGCAATCGCGGCAGGCGCGCGGCGTCGCCCTCGATGATCTTCGGCTCGGTGAAGTGGCGGCGCAGAAAAGTGGCCAATTCCGGGTCGCGTTCGACCAGCGCCAGTCGCGCGGGCGCGATGCCGGCGGCCAGCAGCGCCTTGGTGACCTGGCCGGTGCCGGCGCCAAGTTCCACGACGTGACCCGCCCGCCCGTCCAGCGCCTGGACCGTCGCGCGCGCCATCGCCTCGGCCAGCAGCCGGCTGCTCGGAATCACCGCCCCCATCGCGAAGGGCCGGCGCAGCCAGCGTTTCAGGAAAAGGGTGGTGCCGGCACGCGAATCGAGACCGTGACGTGACTCGAACGTAGGCATTATTTCACGCTAGCAGACAGGGCCGTCGAGTCGACAGGGAAAACCGTCTTTCCCCCTATTGCGCGGGCTGCATCGAGGGGCCACTGACACGCGGCGCCGGGGCGGCCTCGTAGACGGTACGGACGTGGCGCATCTGCTCGAGGGCGTTCACCACGGAAACGTAGACCGCGGCGGCATAGGGCAACGATTGCACGATCATGAATATCGCCCAAAGCCTCGCCTCGGGATCGAGAACGCCGTTGTTGACCCACAGGACGGCCGCCCCGACCCATAGCAGGACGGCAAGCACCGCCTCGCCGCGCGCCATGCCCAGCGCCATGCCCAGCGTGGCGCGTTCGTCCATCTTCGGCGTGCGCATGAACGGCAGCCGGCTGGTCGCCAGCCCATATATCACGGCGCGGCCCACGGTGTAGGTGAGCGCGAGGCCGGCCAGCGACGCGCCCATGCTCTGGCGGAACGTGCACTTCACGCGGTCGTAATAGAGGCCGAAGGAGTAGAGCAGCTTGAAGACGAAGATGCCGATCGTCGGCAAAATGAACTCGGACGGCGGCAGGCCGACCGGCTTTATGCCGAACAGCGGCGGCACCAGGACACCCAGCACCCAGGCGAGGCCCGCCCAGGTGAAGATCAGGTTCAGCGCATCGGCGAACCACGGTGCCCAGCCAGACACGAAATGGTATTTTTGCCAGAAGGTGAGCTTGGTGCTGCCGCCCAGCATCTTGGCCGTATGGGCCTTCATGATCTGCATGGCGCCGTAGGCCCAGCGGAACCGCTGCTTCTTGTAGCCGGAGAAATGATCGGGCGTGAGCCCTTTGCCGAAGCGCTCGCGGCTGTACATGGCGCCGTAGCCATTCTCCATCAGGCGCAGGCCGAGTTCGGTGTCCTCGGTGATGCACCAGGTGGCCCAGCCGCCCATCTCTTCCATCAGGTCGCGGCGGACCAGGGTCATCGTGCCGTGCTGGATGATGGCGTCGTATTCGTTGCGCAGGCACATGCCGATGTCGAAGAACCCAGCGTATTCCCAGTTCAACATTTCCTTGAAGCGGTCGCCGGTCCAGTCGCGATGGTCCTGCGGCGCCTGCACGTAGCCGATCTTGCGGTCGTCGAAGTACGGCACCAGTGCCTTCAGCCAGTCGGGGCGCACTTCGTAGTCGCTGTCGATGACGCCGATGATCTTGGCGTCTGACGCCGTCTGGCTCAGCACGTAGTTCAGCGCGCCGGCCTTGAAGCCCTTCATCACGTCGAAATGGAAGAAGCGGAACCGTTCGCCCAGCGAGGTGCAATAGTCCTGGACCGGCCGCCACACGGCCGGATCCTTGGTGTTGTTGTCGATGACGATGACTTCGTAGTCGGGATAATCGAGCCTCGCCAGCGACTCCAGCGTCTGGATCACCATCGCCGGCGGCTCGTTGCAGATCGCCAGATGGAGCGAGACCTTGTGCCATATCCGGTCGGCCGGCTGGCGCGCGATCATTTCGGCTGCCGGAAGGGCCTCGCGCGTCCAGCGCCGCCGCCAGATCGTTTCGACCATCTCGAGCGCCTGCATCAGGGCCATGCCGAGGCTCAGGACCAGGAAGAAGGCGAGCACGCCCCAGCCGACGATTTCTGCCATGACCATGTAGCTGCCGGCCGCCACCGATCCGCCATAGACGACCGCGCTGGTCGAGAGCGCCACCAGGCCGCAGAAGGCGACCTGGCCCGCCGTGCCGACATCGCGCCAGCGCCACAGGAACAGCAGCATCAGCGGCAAGCCCGCCGCGACCGACCAGGCCGCACAGCTCACCCATTGCGGAAACCGGTCGACGGTGCCGGTCCAGGCGAACTTCTGCTGGCGGTCGGCGTTCCACAGGCCCCAATAGCCGCCGGCCTTGCCCTCGAGGTCGTAGGACTTCCAGGGCTGGTCGACCGCCTCGACGACGAAGTGCTCGATGTTCTGCGATCGCAGCCATGCCACGGCATCGCGTATATTCTTGGCCTGCTCGGCCGGCGTCGCATATTTGACGAGGC
>JAUXST010000663.1 GCA_030679805.1 Reyranella sp.
TTCGCTTCCCTGAAGCCTGCCCGAGACATGATATACGAAGTCCTTCGTAGTTTTCAAGGCCGGGATGCGCGCGACCGGAATCACTGTATGGTTGCCTGCTGAATTGGAAAATATATCAATGGTTGTATTTTGGAACAGCCCCTCGGGCGGAGCTTCGCTCCGCCCCCTACGTAATATTCCCGAGTGGCCAGGCCGGGGGCCGGGGCCTATGCGTAGCCTTGCTGGCCGCGGCGCGCCGAGGTTACTTGTCCCCGACCGCCGCCGCTCCTCTCCCCGACAGAAGGAGATTCCGATGAGCGTCCCCACCCCTTTCCTTCCCGCCGCCGAGACGGCTCCGGCCTTCGCGATGGGGGTCCCGGTGATGTTCCTGCCGGATGCCCTGCAGGCCTGCGTCGAGGCGGGCACCTGCTGGCAGCAGGAGATCGCGCGGTTCGTCGACCGCCGCCTCGCCGAGACCCTGCGATGCTGGCAGGCCGTGAGCGCGGCGCGCGACGTCGCGGGCCTGGTCAAGGCGCAGCAGGACTGGAGCGTGAAGGCGGCCGCCGACTATGCCGAGGAGGCCCGGCGGATGCAGCAGCTCGTGACGACGCTGTCTCTGACCGGCACGACGCCGGCGGTCCAGGAGTCGGCCCGGCTGCTCGGCTGAGGCACCCACAAACCATGCAGGAGGAAACCATGCGCGCAAGAGACATCATGAGCACGGACGTCGTGTGCATCAATGCGAAGGAGTCGGTGTTCGACGCGGCCGAACTTCTGCTGGGCGCAGGCGTCAGCGCCGTGCCGGTGATCAACGACAAGGGCACTGTCGTCGGCATCATCAGCGAGGCCGACCTGCTGCGCCGCGTCGAGATCGGCACGACGGCGAAGAAGAGCTGGCTCGCCCGCCTGGTCGACAGCGAGGGCGCGGCGGCCCACGACTTCGTCACGGCCCATGGCCGCCGCATCGCCGACGTCATGACCAAGGAGGTCGTGACGGCGGGCGAAGACGAGCCGCTGAGCGGGCTGGTCGCCCTCCTGGAGCGCCACAAGATCAAGCGCATCCCCATAGTCCGCGACGGCGTCCTGGCCGGGGTCGTGAGCCGGTCCGACCTGCTGCGCGCGGTGCTGTCGCGCGAGCCCGACCAGCCGGTGCTGCAGCCGACGGACAAGGCGCTGCGCGAGCTGGTGGTGGCGGCGCTCGAGAATCATCCCTGGACGTCGAAGTGGCCGGTCAACGTCTTCGCCAACGACGGCGTCGTCCACCTCTGGGGCTTCGTCGAGGGCGAGGAGGTCCGCAAGGCCTACCGCGTCGCCGCCGAGAACGTCCCCGGCGTCCGGCGCGTGAAGAACCACCTGCGGGGCCTGCCGGCCTCGGTCGCCATGGGGACGTGAGGCCCTATTCGGGTTTGAGTCCTATCTCTTTCAGCACGGCCAGCATCACCTCGGTGTCCCGCTTGAAGACCGCGTTGGTCTGCTCGAAGTTGAGCGGCCCCTTGATCAGGTAGTTGGTCATGAGCTGCTGCACCTTAGGGTCGGTGCCCGCTTCGAACAGCGCGTCGGCGAGCTTCTTCACGATTTCGGGCGGCGTCGCCGACGGCACGGCAAAGGCGGCGAAGGCACGCGTGTCGTAGAAGCCGCCGACGGCGCCCTGCTCCTGCATCGTCGGCACGTCGGGCAGGGACGCGAGGCGATCGCCGGTGATGGCGATCGCGCGGCCCTTGCCGGAGGCGATCACCGGCGCCGAGGCGGCAGGGCTGCCCGAGGCGCCGTCGAGCTGCTGCGACGTCACGTCGGCCCACATCGCGGCCTCGCCGCGATACTGCACCACCTCGGCCTTGAAGCCGTACTGCCTGGCCATCGTCTCGATCAGCACGTGCGGGGTCGAGCCGGGGCCGTAGGCGCCCCAGTTCACCTTGTCGACCTTCCGGGCGTAGTCGACGAACTGCTTGAGGTTGGTGGCGCC
>JAUXST010000664.1 GCA_030679805.1 Reyranella sp.
GGGCACCATGATGGTCATCATGCCGGCGGCCGAGGCGGAGCGAACACCGTTGTGCGAATCCTCGAGGGCGAGGCAGAAATGCGGATCGACGGCCAGTCGCTCGGCCGCCAGCAGATAAGGATCGGGAGCGGGCTTGCCGGCGGCGCAGTCGCCACTCGCCACGATGTGGTGGAAGCGTCCGCCGAGATCGTGGGCGCCGAGATGGTGCTGCACGGTCTTGTGCGAGGACGACGTCGCAATGCCGCGCGGCAGGGCAAGCGCATCCAGGGCATCGAGCAGTTCGAGGACGCCCGGCTTCACCGCCAATCGTGTCTCGACGATCACGGCGAAGTGCCGATGCCAGGTCGCCAGCAACTCGTCGACCGGAAAGGAACTGCCATAGTGCTCCAGCAGAAAGGCGCGGGTCTGCGCCCACGGACGGCCGATCATGGTGTGGAAGATGGCGGGCGTGATGTCGTGGCCAAGCTCGCTTGCCGCCGCCATGATCGCGTCCTGGTAGAGCTGCTCGGTATCGAACAGCAGGCCATCGAGATCGAAGATGACGGCAGCGGGGCGGCGCGGGAGGTTCACTGGCTGCGTACTCTTAGCCGCGTACCCTGGGCATCATGATCATGTCCCACGGGCTCGGCACGTCGCCGTGCGGCACCCAGACGAGCGCGGGGACATTGAGCGCAAACGCCTTGTGCAGCACTTCTTCGAGCTGTCGTGGATCGGTCGCCTTGAACGAGGCGATGCCGAAGGAGTCGGCGAGCTTGCCGAAGTCCGGGTTATGCAGGTCCGAGGCGATCAGCCGGTTGCCATAGTGCTGCTGCTGGATGCGCTTCACGTTGCCGAAGGCGCCGTTGTCGAACACCACGACGACGACGGCGAGGTTGTGGCGCGCCGCGGTCGCCAGCTCGCCCACTTGGTACATGAAGCCGCCGTCGCCCGCGATCGCCAGCACTTTTTTATGCGGCATCGCGGCCTTTGCGCCCAGCGCCGTGCCAAAGCCCCAGCCGAGATTGTCCTGGTAGCCGGGCGAGAGATAGGTGCGCGGCTTCTCGATCGGCAGCGCCACGCGCGAGGCGAAGCCCATCTGCGAGACCTCGTCGACGAAGATGCCGTCCTCGGGCAGGGCGGCACGGATCGCCTTCAGGAATCCCACCTGAGGTTCCAGCCGCGACAGCCGCTCGGTGAGCCAGGCGCGATGGCCCTTCAGCTCCTCGGTGCGCGAGGTTCGCGCGCGATTGTGCTTCGGAAGCGCCGCGATCAGGGCGCGCAACTGCGTCGCCGCATCGCCCACCAGCGCCACGTCGGGTTTGCGGAAACGGTCGGGCTCATCGGGGTCGATGTCGAGGCGCACGACCTTCAGGTTCTTGTCGATGCCCCAGCTGCCATTCTGGATGAAGAAGCGGGTGCCGATCGCCAGCACCGCATCGGCGTCCTTCCACAGGCGATGTCCGACCGGCATGTCGACGGCGAGGCGATGCGAACTCGGAACGACTCCACGGCCGCGCCTGTAAGAGCTGACCGGCGCTTCGAGCAGTTCGGCGATGGCGATCACCTCGGCGCTGGCGTCGAGCGCGCCGCCGCCGACCACGATGATCGGCCGCTCGGCCGCCCCCAGGATTTTTGCCGCCGCGGTGATCGTTTCGTCGTCGATCGCCTCGGCGGGCATCGGCAGCGGCGTGGCGGCCAAGGTGACGTCGGCGCGCTTGGCCCAGGTATCGAGCGCGCATTCGAGTGCCACGGGGCGGGGCCGGCCCGATGTCGCGTGCCAGATCGCCTGGGAGACGAGTGTCGGCGCGTCCTGCGGGCTCCTGATGCGCTCGGCCCACTTGGTGATGTGGCGCATCATCCCGAGCTGGTCGTGGATCTCGTGCAGATGGCCGTGGCCGCGATCGATGTCGGCCTGCGGGATCTGGCCGATCAGGCCGATCACCGGGGCATTCATGCCGTAGGCGGTGAGCAGCGCCGCACCCGCATTCAGCATGCCGGGGCCCGGCACCACGGCAAAGGCCTGCGGCTTGCCCGTGACCAGCGCGGCACCCAGCGCCATGTAGGCCGCGGTCTGCTCATGTCGTGGATGGATCACGCGCAGTCTATCAGCGGCGTGGTAGAAGGCGTCGAACAGAGGATCGTTGTGCAGGCCGGGCAGGGCGTAGACCGTGTCGAGGCCGTGTTGGAGGAGGGTTTCGACAGTGGCTTCGGCGGTGCTGAGACGTGGCATGGTGATGGTCTATAGACCGTCCGGCAGGCGATCAAGGCAGGCGGCATGCGCCTGATCGTATACGTGCTCCTGCGCGTCATCGCCGTCGTGCTGATGGCGGGCGCGCTGGCGTGGTTCGCCGAGCGCCGGCTCGATCGTGCCGCCGAGGCGAAGTCCTTCACCGATATCGGCAAGGTGCCGGCGGTCGATGTGGCGCTGGTGCTGGGCACGGCGCCGATCGGACCGGAGGGCGGGCCCAACCGCTACTTCGTCTATCGCCTCGATGCCGCGGCGGCCCTCTACAAGGCGGGCAAGGCCAAATACTTCATCGTGAGCGGCACCCGCGAGGGAAGCTACGATGAGCCGACCGCGATGCGCGCCGGCCTGATCGAACGCGGCGTGCCGGCCGAGGCGATCTATCGCGACTTCGGCGGCGACCGAACACTCGATTCGATCGTGCGGGCGCGCCAGATCTACGGCCAGACACGGCTCGTCATCGTTTCGCAACGTTTCCATCTCTCCCGCGCCCTGTTCCTGGCGCTGCACGAGGGGATAGAAGCGTGGGGCTTCGAGGCCCGCGACGTCGACATGCCCTACAGCGTCTTCACGGAACTCCGCCGCTACCCCTCGGCCATGCGTGCCTACTGGGACGTCTGGACCGGCATGAGGGCCGAGGACGTGGGCAAGCCGGTGCGGATCGGAGTCGATCCGGCGGATTAGGCCCGCGGTCCGGCTAGCGCAGCCGACCCGACGGATCGGCCGCCATGTCGCGCAGTTCGGGGACCGGCGAGACGACGGGCTTGCCGGCGAAATGCGCGTCGAGATTCTGGCAGACGAGCGAGGTCATGCGGCGCTGCGCATGCTCCGTGCCGCCGCCGAAATGCGGCGTCATCACCAGATTGTCGAGCGGCAGCAGTTCGGTGCCCTCGTAGGGCTCCTCGTCGAACACGTCGAGGGCGGCACCCTCGATGATGTTGTTGCGGAGCGCGTGGGCAAGCGCTGCCTCGTCGACCGCCCAGCCGCGGCTGATGTTGACGACATGGCCGCGCGGGCCCAGCGCCTTCAGCACCTCGGCGTTGATGATGTGCTTGTTTGAGGCATCCGAGCGCAGGCAGACGACCAGGTAGTCGGCCCAGGTCGCGAGTGCCATGACGTTGGGGAAATAGGCGAAGTCGACGTCGTTGCGCTTGTTGCGGTTGCAGTAGCCGATTTCGAGGTCGAAGCCCTTGGCGCGCTTGGCCAGCTCCATGCCGATGGCGCCCAGCCCCAGGATGCCGAGCTTGCCGCCGGTCATGCCGGCGATGGCGCCGAAGCGGTTGGGGATGCGCTTGGTCCAGTCGCCGCGGCGGATCATCTTGTCGGCGCGCACGATGCGCCGCGTCGAGGCGAGCAGCACGCCGAAGGCCATCTCCGCCACGTCGGGGGCGTTGGCGTCGGCGCCGTGCGTGACCATGATGTTGCGCTTGCGGGCGGCGGCGAGATCGACCCGCTCGTAGCCCGTGCCGTAGCAGCAGAATAGCGAGAGGCGGGGCAGCGCCGCCATCAGCGCGTCGGACAGACCGACGCTGCCGGTGCTGACGATGGCTTGCACGTGAGGGGCGGCCTCGGGCGGCACCAGCGCGGGATCGGGCCTGTCCATGTGGCCGGCGATCTCGCAGCGCTCGGAGAAGGCGGCCAGGGTGGTCTTGGTGAAGTGGAAGCCGGTGAGGATGACAGGACGCTGGGGCATGGTCTGCAGTATCACGTGGTCGCCATTGCGGTAAACGGAGCTTTACCACGCGGCGAAAAACCGTCTTGGCAAAGAACGGCACGCTGTGCATGGTGCGGCGCACTGACGACTGTTCCGTGTCTCCAACCGATCCAAAAGCGCGCCATGAAAATTGCCATTCTCAAAGAACGCCGGCCGCATGAGACCCGCGTGGCCGCGACTCCCGAGACCGTCAAGAAGTTGAAGGCGCTGGGTGCGGAAGAGATCGTGATCGAGGCCGGTGCGGGCCTCGCCGCCGCCTACACCGACGAGGCCTATGCCGAAGCCGGAGCAAACATCGTGCCGGACGCGGCCTCGGCCGTGGCCGCGGCCGATATCGTCTTCAAGATCCAGCGGCCGATGTCGGCCGCCGAGGGCATCGACGAGATCGGCCTGCTGCGGAGCGGCCAGACCCTGATGTCGCCGCTGGGCGCGCTCAACAACCCCGAACTGGTGGCGGCACTGGCGACGAGAGGCGTGACGTCGTTCGCCCTCGAACTGATCCCGCGTATCACGCGCGCCCAGTCGATGGATATCCTGAGTTCGCAAGCCAATCTTGCGGGCTACAAGGCGGTGTTGCTGGCAGCCAACAACTTCGGCCGCATCTTCCCGCAGATGATGACGCCGGGCGGCACGCTGGCGCCGGCGCGCGCCTTCATCATGGGCGTGGGCGTGGCCGGTCTCCAGGCGATTGCCACGGCGCGACGGCTGGGCGCCATCGTGACGGCGACCGATGTCCGGCCGGCGACCAGGGAGCAGGTCCAGTCGCTGGGCGCCAAGTTCGTGGCCGTTGAGGACGAGGAATTCAAGGCGGCGGAAACCTCTGGCGGCTACGCCAAGGAGATGAGCGCCGAGTATCGCGCCAAGCAGACCGTCCTGGTGGCCGAGCACATCGCCAAGCAGGACATCGTGATCACCACGGCGCTGATCCCCGGTCGCAAGGCGCCGGTGCTGGTCACCGAGGACATGGTGAAGACCATGAAGCCGGGCTCGGTCATCGTCGACATGGCGGTCGAGCAGGGCGGCAACTGCCCGCTGTCGGAGTTCGGCAAGGTGATTGAGAAGTACGGCGTGAAGATCGTGGGCCCCGCCAATCTGCCGGGCGAGCTCGCGACCGACTCCTCGGCGCTGTTCTCGCGCAACCTGCTGAACTTCATCACGCCCATGGTCGACAAGGAGACCAAGGCGCTGAAGATCGATCTCAACGACGAAGTGGTGAAGGGAACCCTGGTGACGCAGGGCGGCCAGATCGTGCACCCCTCGCTCAGCCAGACCCCCCCGCTCAGCCAGACCTAGGAGCCGGCCATGGACGACAGACTTGCAGGCGAGGCGGCCAAGCTCGCGACCCAGGCGGGGGAACTCGCCGGCAACCTCAAGAGCATGGCCCAGCAGATCACCGACATGGCGGCGCAGAACACGCTGGCGCTGCCCGACGGCCATATGCCGTTCGTGGCGCTGCTCACCATCTTCGCGCTGGCCTGCTTCATTGGCTACTACGTCGTGTGGCGGGTGACGCCGGCGCTGCACTCGCCGCTGATGGCCGTCACCAACGCCATATCGTCGGTGATCATCGTCGGCGCCCTGCTGGCCGCGGGTCTGAAGGGCCTCGGCGCCGCCCAGCTCTTCGGCGCCATCGCCGTTGCGCTGGCCGCCGTGAACATCTTCGGCGGGTTCATCGTCACGCACCGCATGCTGTCGATGTTCAAGAAGAAGCAGCTGGTCAAGAAGTAGGCAGGGGACAAGAGGGATGATCACCCAGGAACTGGCCGCCTACGGCTATCTGATTTCGGCCATCTGCTTCATCATGGCGCTGCGCGGGCTCTCCTCGCCGGTGACGTCGCGGCAAGGCAATCTCTTCGGTATCGTCGGCATGGTGGTGGCGATCGGCGTCACCGTGGCGACACCGGGCGTCGTCACGCCGTGGCTGATCGTGGGCGGCCTCGCCGTCGGCGGCGCGGTCGGCGCCTTCGTCGCCTGGCGCATCCAGATGACGGCGCTGCCGCAGCTTGTGGCTGCCTTCCATTCGCTGGTCGGCCTTGCTGCGGTGTTCGTGGCGGCGGCGGCCTTCGTCTCGCCCGAGGC
>JAUXST010000665.1 GCA_030679805.1 Reyranella sp.
GCCGGAAGCACTAGCATTTTCCTGCTGAACCTGCTCATCACATCCGCGTGAGCGAATGCTGGCAATGCCTGCACCCGGTCACCACGGAAGCCGGACAGAAAAAGGGCCGGCTTTCGCCGGCCCTTCGTACGCTTACGCTTACGCTACGCTACAAACGTTTACGGGGCCGTTTACGCGGCCCGGTGCAGGTTCTGGTTTGCCGCAACCATGCCGCCGGTGACGGTGTCGAGCTGCGGGGCGATACCTTCGGCGGCCTCGCGAACCGCGAACGGGATGTCGCCCCGCGCAAGGCCGAGGTCGGCCAGTTCACGGTCGGTCATGCGCAGCAGCTGAGCCTCGGCGGTGCGCAGCTTGAAATCCGCTTTGATCGCCGCCACGAGGCGGTCATAGCGGCGGCCCAGCCACAGCAGGGCATCGCCCATGGCATTTGCCATGAACTCGGCGCGGGCATAACGCGCGCGCAATTCGATCAGGCGTCGGTCGACGAGGGAAAAGCCGACCTTGGCAATATCATTCCTCCCCGCCGGCGTAGTTTCGCTGGTCAGATTTTCAAACATCTGAATCGGCTGGGTCATCATGGTACTCTCCTTCTATAGTGCGACGCGGTACGCGATGCTGCATCGCACTAAGCAAATATAGAGCCTTGAGTTACAACGATAAGTCGGCAAGCCGACTTTCTGATATGCATTGAACGCATAGGGCACAATAAATTGACATTTCGCAGTTGCGAACGAACGAATCTTGCGCTGTTTGCCTCCTTTCGGTGCGCCACGTAGGGTCAACCCAATCATGAGTTCAGCCCCAGACGACGTCCTTCAGCTCCTGCGCCAGCGCGGCCGTGAGGTCGATCCCTCCGCCCTGGCGTCCCTCATGCGCGGGGTAGCCGCCGCCCCGGAGGGACTGGCCGGCCCGGAATGGGTCGAGCTGATCGTCCCCGATTCCGACGCCAAATTGACCAAAGCGCTGACCGCCTGGCGGACAGAACTTGTTGCAGCCGGCGACGGCCTAGACATGGTGCCGGCGCCGCCGGAGCGCCTGGCGCTGTTGCGCGCCGAACTCACGCGACGCGGCATCGACGGCTTCGTGGTGCCGCGCGCCGACGAGCATCAGGGCGAATACGTGCCGCGGGGCTCCCAGCGCCTGGCCTGGCTCACCGGCTTCAGCGGCTCGGCCGGCCTTGCCGTCGTGCTGGCCGACCGCGCGGCGATCTTCATCGACGGCCGCTACACCCTGGCTGTGCGCGATCAGGTCGATACGGCGGCGTTCGCGCCCCATCAGATCCCGGAAGAATCGCCCGAGACCTGGATTGCCGAGAACCTGCCAAGCGGCGGCAAGCTCGGATTCGATCCCTGGCTGCAGACCGTCGACGGTCACGAGCGCTTCGCCCGCGCCTGCCAGCGCGCGGGGGGATCCTTCGTCCCGGTGGACTCCAATCCGATCGACACGGTTTGGCGCGATCGCCCGCCGGCGCCGCTGGCCCCCGTGCTGCCGCACCCCGTCGAATTCGCCGGCGAGGCGAGCGAAGCCAAGCGCACGCGCGTTGCCGGCATCGTCTCCGCCAAGGGCGCCGATGTGGCGCTGATCACCGCGCCCGACTCGATTGCCTGGCTGCTGAACGTCCGCGGCGGCGACGTGCCGCGCACGCCGTTCGCACTGGGCTTCGCCCTGCTGCACGGCGACGGCCATGTCGATCTCTACATGGATCGTCGCAAGATGCCCGATCGCACGCTGGCCTGGCTCGGCAACGCCGTCACGCTGGCGCCTCCCGACGAGCTGGGCAGCGCGCTCGACATGCTGGGCAAGCTGGGCAAGCGCGTCATGATCGAAAGCGCGACGGCACCGCATTGGGCGGCCACCCGCCTAAAACAGGCCGGCGCCACGATCGTGCGCGAAGCCGATCCGGTCGCACTGCCCAAGGCCTGCAAGAATGCCGTGGAACTGGCCGGCATCCGCGCCGCGCACCATCGCGACGGTGCTGCGGTCAGCCGCTTCCTGGGCTGGCTGGCGCGTGAATCGAGCGACGGGAAGCTACGCGAACTCGAAGTGTCCGACCGCCTGCAGGCGCTGCGCGAGCAGACGGGCAAGCTACGCGACCTCAGCTTCGACACCATCTCCGGCGCCGGTCCCAACGGCGCGATCGTGCACTATCGCGCCAGCGAGGCGACCGAGCGGGTGCTGCAGTCAGGCAGCCTCTATCTCGTCGATTCAGGCGGGCAATATCGCGACGGCACCACCGACATCACGCGGACCGTGGCCGTCGGCACGCCATCGGCCGAGATGCGCGACCGCTTCACC
>JAUXST010000684.1 GCA_030679805.1 Reyranella sp.
TTCTTCGGCGGCAAGCTTGGTGACGCCATAGATGTTGCGCGGCCGAAGCGGCGCCATGGTCTCGTCGATCCACACCGCCTCCCGCGCACCGCCGGCCCGGCCGTCGCGGATCTGCTGCGAGATCATGAGCGAGGTGGTCGAGGTGAAGACGAAGCGGTCGACCTTCGAGCCGGGCGCCACCGACTCTTCCAGGAGGTTGAGCGTGCCCTGCACGTTCACCGCCACGAACTCGGAATTATCGTGCGTCTCGATATGCGGCTTGTGGCGCGCGGCGGCGTGGACGACGGCATCGATAGCGTGGTCACGCATGATGCTGCGGACCAGCGCGCGGTCGACCACCGAGCCCACGATCTCCGTCGTCGGCCCCGGCTCCGGATCGAGCCCGACGACGCGGTGGCCGTCGCGCAGAAGCCGCGGCACCAGGGTCTGGCCGAGCCAGCCCGACGATCCGGTCACCAGGATGTTCACGCCAGCCCCACTTCGGCGAGCGCCACCTGCTGACGGGCGGCGAGCGCATCGACGTCGAAGCCCTCGATCATACCTTCGAACAGGCGGTGCCAGTTGATCGAGGCGCGCAGATGGATGAACACGGCGCCGAGGCCGATGGCGGCGCGGTCCATGAACACGAACTCGCGCGGCGGGCGGACGCCGCCCATCTTGCGCAGCTCGCCGAACACGTTCTGCGCCATGTCGCGGCCATAACCCTCAGCCATGCCCTCGGTCAGGCGGCGCGGCCGGTCGTCCATCAACGGGCCATAGAGGAAGGCGGCCCAGCGGTTCAGCACCTGGATCATGTCGCGGCTAAGGCCGGCAAAACCCCAGTCTTCGTAGGCGGCCACGGCGCGCGCCTCGTCGTCGCTCATCAGCGCGCGATAGAGCTCGATCGAGCCGCGCACGAAGCGTGGCGGGAAGATGCGCACGCAGCCGAAGTCCATCAGGTTCACCGCGCCGTCGGGCCGCACCGTGTAGTTGCCGAGATGCGGGTCGCCATGGATGACGCCGTAGGAATAGAACGGCACGTACCAGGCGCGGAACATGTTTATGGCAAGCGCATCCTTCTCTTCCTGGGCACGGGTCTTCCAGTTGAGCAGTGGTTCGCCCTGCAGCCATCCCATGGTGAGCAGTCGGTCGGTCGAATGCGACGGCACGACCTCGGACACATGCACATTGGGTTCTTCGCGCAGCATGTGGCGGTAGAGGCCGACGTGCTTCGCCTCGCGGCGGTAGTCCAGTTCCTCGCGCAGCCGCGTCGTGATCTCGGCATGGATCTCGTCGGTGCGGATCGCCGGATCGAAGCGCTGGCCGATCGCGAACACCAGTTTCAATTGGTTGAGGTCAGCCTCCAGCGCCGAGGCCATGTCGGGATACTGCAGCTTGCACGCCACGTCGCGGCCATCGGCCAGGGTGGCGCGATGGACCTGGCCGAGCGAGGCCGCGAACGAGGCCTCCTTGTCGAATTTGGCGAATTTGCTCTGCCAGTCCGGCCCCAGCTCCGATGCCATGCGCCGACGCACGAAGGCCCAGCCCATGGCGGGCGCATTGGCCTGGAGCTGCCCCAGCTCGCGGGCATATTCCGGCGGCAGGGCGTCGGGACTGGTGGCGAGCAGTTGGGCCGCCTTCATCAGCGGCCCCTTCAAGCCGCCCAGCGCCGCCTTCAACTCGCCG
>JAUXST010000686.1 GCA_030679805.1 Reyranella sp.
ATTTCTGCGGATTGCCGGCCAGCAGATTGGCGCGCGCTGCCCAGAACGAGCCGGCGGAGAGCGTCCACGACGAGGCCTGGTCGGGCGGAGCGTCGGCCACCAGTTCGAAGCGACGCGCGGCCTCGGCCATGTTGCCGCGCGTGAAGGCTGCCATCGCGGCGTTCCAGTTGGCGTCGGGCGGCAGGCCGACCTCGACCGGGACCTCGACGCCGCGCTGCGAGTCGGCTTCGAGCGCACGCGTCCGGATGCGGCCGCGCCACAGCTCGACTTCCTGCGGCCCCAGCGTATCGATGGTCGACTTGCGGTCGAGCAGGACGAAGGCGGCGTTGTAGCCGCCGTCGTCGGCCATGTGCTGCAGCCGCGAGCGGAGTTCGGCCGCCTGCGAGGCGTCGGCGCCGGTGACGGTGCGGGCAGCGGCAAAGCTCGGCGTGCCCGGCGTGAAGCCGACGAAGCTCGCCGGCGTCAGCTCGGGTCCGCCCGGCGAGCGCCGCGCCAGCGCCAGCCGGTAGATCGCCGGCGCATCGGGATGGTCGTTGTACTCCTGCAGCCAGGTGGCGAGTTCCTCGTAGCGGGCGGGGTAACCGTGGCTCAGCAGGCGCTGGGCACCGACATAGCCCATCAGGGTCTTGTCCTGCAGCTTGGCGATCTCGGCGCCGGCCTCGGCCCATTGGCCGGCGGCCTGGGCCTGGAAGATGCGCCGGTAGCGGTCGCGGTTTTCGGCGTCGAGCACGGTCGGCAGGTCAGGCACGACGGCTGCTTCGTCGAGTTCGATGACTGGTGCCGCGGGCACAAAGACCGGTCGGCGGGCCTGGATCGTCGGATGCGGTGCGGGTCGGCCGGCGGGCCTGGCCGTCGTCGTCGACGCGGGTTTTGCTGCCGTCGGCGGCTTGGCAGGCGGTTTGGTCACCGTCTGGGCCAGGGCGGAGGCCGCCACCAGGGTCGTCGCGCCCAGCAGGACGGCGGACAGGATGTTCTTCATGGCGACACCGTAGTGGGACTTGCCGTGTGGCGACAAGCGCCGGATGGCTATACTGGGGGCCAACGGAGGATCAAATGAACCTGCATCAAGAGCGTGCCGCCGCCGTGCGGCGCCTGGTCGACGAGGCCCGCGGCATCGAAAAGAGCGGCGTCACGCCGGGCAGCCTCGAGAAGATCGGCGGCCTCTTGTCCGCCCTGGCGGCGCGCGCCGAACTCTTTCCCCAGGACGAGTTTCCGCTCGGACCGGACGGCGGCATCTATCGCCTGAGCGAGGATCCCGACCATCGCTTTGCGCTCTATGCCTCGGCCGGCGGGCCCGGCAAGAAGGTGCCGCCGCACAACCACACGACCTGGGCGATCATCGCCGGCGTGCATGGCGCCGAGCGCAACGTGGTCTACGACCGCCTCGACAACGGCGCGCGCGAGGGCGTCGTCCAACTGCGCGAGGCGCCAGCCAAGGAAAAGACGCTGAAGCGCGGCGACGTCATCGCCTACCTGCCCGAGGACTTCCACCACATCGAGACGCCGGTGGGCTCGGGCAATGCGCTGCATCTTCATTTCTACGGCCTCAGCCTCGAGCACCTGCCGGACCGCGTCAGCGTCGACATGGCGACCGGCGCGGCCAAGCGCTTCATGGCGAAGGCCAAAATCCTGACGCCACTGCTCACCGTGCAACAGCTCAAGGCGATGCTGAAGTCGGGCGAGGTGTTCGCGTTCTTCGACGTGCGCGAGGAAGGCGAGTTCTCGATCCAGGGCCACCCGCTGTTCGCCACACCCCTTCCCCTCTCCCGCCTCGAGCCGCGCGTGCTCGCCCTGCTGCCCGACCCGCAGACGCGGATCGTACTGATCGACAGCGGCGAGGAAGGCCAGGCCGGCAGCCGTGCCAACCGCGCTGCCGCCCGGCTTTCCATGATGGGCTACAACAACGTCGCCGTCGTGAAGGACGGGCTCAAAGCCTGGCGCGATGCCGGCTACGAGGTCTTCACCGGCGTCAACGTCCCCAGCAAGGCATTCGGCGAGGTGGTCGAGCACGGCAACGACACGCCACGCATCGATGCCGCCGACGTGCAGAAGCTCCTGGATTCGAAGGCCGACATGGTGATCCTGGATTCCCGGCCGCTGCCGGAATTCACCAACATGTCGATCCCCGGCGGCATCGATTGTCCGGGGGCGGAGCTCGTCTATCGCGTAAAAGATTTCGTGCCCAGCCCCGACACGCTGGTCATCGTCAATTGCGCTGGCCGCACGCGCTCGATCATCGGCGCGCAGTCGCTGATCAATGCCGGCCTGCCCAACAAGGTGATGGCGCTCAAGAACGGCACCATGGGCTGGCACCTTGCCGGCCTGAAGGTCGCCCGCGGCGAGACCAAGAGTTTCGGACCGCAGGGACCCGAAGCCGCGAAATTCGCCCAGGCGGCCGCGGCCAACATCGCCAGAAAGATGAACATCAAGAAGATCGACAAGGCGGGCCTCGCCAAGCTCGAGGCGAAAGACGGCCCTCTCTATCACCTCGATGTGCGCGATCCCGCCGAATACGCCCTGGGCCATCTCAAAGGTTTCAGGCATGCCGCCGGCGGCCAGCTCGTGCAGGCGACCGATCAATATGTCGGCGCGCGCAACGCCACCATCGTGCTGCACGACAATGACGGCGTGCGCGCGACCATGACGGCGCACTGGCTGATGCAGATGGGCTGGGCCGAGACCTACGTGCTCGACCACAAGGCGGCGCCGGCGGAGCTCACGACCGAGTCGGAGCCACGCTATCCCAAGCGCTTCACGGTGCCGACGACAAAGTCGGTGACGGCGGCCGAGCTGCATACGTCGCTTGCGGCCACTCTGGTGATCGACCTCGACACCAGCCTCCGCTACCGCGACGGCCATGTCCCGGGGGCCTGGTTTGCCGTCCGCGCCAACCTGGCCAAGACCATTCCCGAGATGCTGGCCAAGCAGAAGGGCGTCACGCGCATCGTGCTGGCCTCGCCCGACGGCGAGATCGCAGCCCTTGCCGCGTCCGAGGCGGAAGCCGCCGCCGGCGGCTTGCCGGTGGCGATCCTGGCGGGCGGCACGGCGGCGTGGCGCAAGGCCGAGCTGGCCCTCGAGACCGGCCACCTGCGGATGGCCGATCCCCCGACCGACGTCTGGTACCGGCCCTACGACTTCAAGGAGGACGTCGAAGCCGCCATGCGGCAATACCTCGATTGGGAGGTCGATCTCGTGCCGCAGGTGGAGCGCGATGGCGATGCGACCTTCGTGGTTCTGAAGGCCGCCGCAGGTGCCGGAGGAGGTCACTAACCGATTGGCAAACAACGGGAATCGGTTCCTTGACAGGGCCGGACCCACCCCCTAGACATCCGCCCGCAACCGGATGGCGAGGGTAGTCTCTATCGACGTCGTCCGAGGGCAGAAGCGATGGAAACTCCCGACCCCGCAGGCGACCGCAGGCGTGTCGACGACCTCGATGCGCGGCTCAAGGCGGCCCGCGGAAAGGTCGAAAAACCGCAGCAGAACAGCGACCAGAGCGGAATGTCGCAGCGGCAGACGGGCGTTGCCTATCGCGTCTTGGCGGATATGATCGCGGGCCTTTTGGTCGGGGCTTTTCTCGGCTATTGGCTCGACCGCTGGCTGGGCTGGGCGCCGTACTCTTTGGTGACCGGGCTGGTTCTGGGGTTCGCTGCAGGCGCCAACAATGCGTGGCGCGCTATCCGGGTCTATTCGGATGAGGCGGCGAAGGGTGATGACGAGAGTCGGCGCCTTCCCTGAAGCGGTTTGTGGGCGTTGGAATGAGTGGGGAAGTCCTAAATGCATAGCCCGATGGAGCAGTTCGAAATCAAGCGACTGCTCGATTTCCATTTCGCCGGCCTCGACGTCTCCTTCACCAATTCGTCGCTCTGGATGATCATCGCCGTGATCCTGGCGACCGGCGTATTCGTCGTCGGCATGCGCCAGCGGGCGCTGGTGCCGGGCCGCCTGCAGTCGGTCGCCGAGCTGGGCTACGAGTTCATCGCCGGCATGGTGCGCGAGAACGTCGGCAACCAGGGCAAGAAGTACTTCCCGTTCATCCTGACTCTCTTCATCTTCATCCTGTTCTGCAATGTGCTGGGCATGGTGCCCTACTCGTTCACGCCGACCAGCCACATCGTCGTCACCTTCGCGATGGCGCTGTTCGTGTTCGTGGGCGTCACGCTGATCGGCCTCGCCAAGCACGGCCTGCACTTCTTCTCGCTCTTCGTGCCCAAGGGCGTTCCCTGGGTGCTGCTGCTGCTGCTGGTGCCGATCGAGATCATCTCCTACTTCATCCGCCCGTTCAGCCTGTCGATCCGCCTGTTCGCCAACATGCTGGCCGGCCACACCATGCTGAAGGTGTTCGGCGGCTTCGTCGTGATGATGGGCATCCTGGGTGGCTGGGCGCCGCTCGCCTTCATCGTCGTCTTCACCGGCCTCGAGCTGCTGATCGCCTTCCTGCAGGCCTATGTCTTCGCGATCCTGACCTGCCTCTATCTGAACGACGCCATCCACCTCCATCACTAACACCTGCATTTTCAACGAAGGGACAATCATCATGGACGCCTCTGCAGCCAAGCTCATCGGTGCCGGCCTCGCCACCATCGCCCTCGCCGGCGTCGGCGTCGGCATCGGCAACATCTTCGGCAGCTTCGTCTCGGGCGCACTGCGCAACCCGGAAGCCGCTCCCCGCGTGTTCGGCAACGTGCTCCTGGGCTTCGCGCTCACCGAGGCCGTCGCGCTGTTCGCGCTGGTCATCGCCTTCATGATCCTGTTCGTGTTCTAAGCCACTCGGCTTAGGACGAACGATCATGCGTACATCAGGTTACAGCGCCCTGGCGGCGGGCCTCTTCGGCTCGCTGCTCGTGAGTGGCACCGCCTTCGCAGCCGGAGGCATGCCGCAGCTCGACTTCCACAGCTTCGCGCCGCAGCTCGTCTGGCTCGCGATCGCGTTCGTGGTGCTGTACCTGGTGATGTCGAGGCTCGCGGTGCCCGCGATCTCCGACACGCTGGACAAGCGGCAGGCCAAGATCCAGAGCGACCTGGATGCGGCCGAGAAGGCCAACGAGGACACGCGTGCCCTGGTGGTCGCCTACGAGAAGCGCCTGGCCGACGCGCGCGAGGAATCGCGCCGCCTCCAGCGTACCCAGGCCGAGGCCGACAGCGGCGTGGCCGCGGCGCGCTTCACCGAACTCGGTGAAAAGCTCAACGGCCGCATCGCCGAGGCCGAGAAGCGCATCGCCGGCCAGCGTGACACGGTCATGGCCGGCCTCGAACAGATGGCGGGCGAGATCGCCCAGAGCGCCTATGCCAAGCTCGCCGGCCAGCCGGCGGACACGGCCGCGCTCGGGGCCAAGGTCGCCGCTGCTGCCAAGGAGACCAGCCGATGATCGGCACTGCCTGGGCTGCCGGCGCCGATGCCGGTCATGGCGGCCTGTTTTCCGACCCGGCATTCTGGGTTGCCGTCGCCTTCGTCATTTTCTTCCTCCTCGCCGGCAAGCTCTTGTGGAAGAAGATCACCGAGATGCTCGACAAGCGCACGGCGGCCATCGCCAAGGCGCTGAGCGACGCCGAACACCTCAGGACCGATGCGTTGAAGGCCAAGACCGAAGCCGACCGCACGCTTGCCCAAGCGGCGGCGGAAGCCGGCGCCATCGTCCAGCAGGCCCGCGAGGAAGCCGCCCGCATGCAGACGCGGGCCGCGGCCAACCTCGAGACGGCCGTGGCGTTGCGCGAGCAGCAGGCGCTCGACCGCATCGCCCAGTCCGAAGCCCAGGCGACCAAGCAGGTGCGCGACACCGCCGTCGATGTGGCGCTCTCCGCCACGCGCGCGCTGTTGCGCGAGCAGGTCGGTTCGGGCCGCACCCAGGCCCTGGTCGACGAGGCCATCGCCGAATTGCCGAAGCGCCTGCATTGAGGCACCCTCTCTGATCTTTCGAATTTGGGATCGCCCGCATAAAACCAATCGCGGGCTACCTGGTGCCCCCGCCGCAAGGCGGGGGCTTTTTCTTTGGCGAAAACGTCAATCCCAGGGGCGGGCGGCGCGGGCAAACTCCCTGCCCCCGTCCTGCCTCAAGTCCCACATGCTTTTTCACAGCCTCAAAGGCCGTTCGATGCCGTGTTTTCACGG
>JAUXST010000703.1 GCA_030679805.1 Reyranella sp.
ATCTCGAAAGGATCGCCGCCGATCTGCGCGTTGAGATTGCCGAGTCAACCACCGAGTTGAAGCCCAAGAAGCTTGCAAAGCGCCTCAAGATCGTCGAGCAGTTCATCGTTTCGGGCAACAAGCCCGAATGGATGATCATGACCGTCATCCCGGTCATTCCGCCCGAGCTGCGCCCGCTGGTCCCGCTGGACGGCGGCCGCTTCGCCCCTTCCGACCTCAATGACCTCTATCGCCGCGTCATCAACCGCAACAACCGGCTCAAGCGTCTGATGGAGCTGCGCGCGCCCGACATCATCGTGCGCAACGAGAAGCGCATGCTGCAGGAGTCGGTCGACGCCCTGTTCGACAACGGCCGTCGCGGCCGCGTCATCACCGGCGCCAACAAGCGTCCGCTGAAGTCGCTCAGCGACATGCTCAAGGGCAAGCAGGGCCGCTTCCGCCAGAACCTGCTCGGCAAGCGCGTCGACTACTCCGGCCGCTCGGTCATCGTGGTCGGTCCGGAGCTCAAGCTGCACCAGTGCGGCCTGCCCAAGAAGATGGCGCTCGAGCTGTTCAAGCCGTTCATCTACTCGCGGCTCCAGGCTTACGGCATGGCCAATACCATCAAGGCCGCCAAGCGCATGGTCGAGAAGGAACGTCCCGAGGTGTGGGACATCCTCGAAGAGGTCATCCGCGAGCATCCGGTGCTGCTGAACCGCGCGCCGACGCTCCATCGCCTCGGCATCCAGGCCTTCGAGCCGGTGCTGATCGAAGGCAAGGCGATCCAGCTCCATCCGCTGGTCTGCACCGCCTTCAACGCCGACTTCGACGGTGACCAGATGGCGGTGCACGTGCCGTTGTCGCTGGAAGCCCAGCTCGAGGCGCGCGTGCTGATGATGTCGACCAACAACATCCTCTCGCCCGCCAGCGGCAAGCCGATCATCGTGCCGTCGCAGGACATCGTCCTCGGCATCTACTACATCACGCTCGAGCGTGACGGCGAAGTCGGCGAAGGCTCGCTGTTCGCCGAGATCGGTGAACTCGAGCATGCGCTGCACAAGCGCTCGATCACGATGCACAGCAAGATCAAGATGCGTCTCGAGGCCTACGACGACAAGGGCGTGCTGGCCAACCGCGTGGTCGAGACCACGCCGGGCCGCATCCTGCTGGCGCAGATACTGCCCAAGCATCCCAACCTGCCATTCTCGCTGATCAACCGGCTTCTGACGAAGAAGGATCTGCAGAACGTCATCGATTCGGTCTACCGCCACTGCGGCCAGAAGGACACGGTGATCTTCGCCGACCGTCTGATGGGGCTGGGCTTCTATCACGCCTGCCGGGCCGGCATTTCCTTCGGCAAGGACGACCTCGTCATTCCTGTCGCCAAGATCAAGCTGGTCGCCCAGACGACGAAGGAAGTTAAGGAGTATGAGCAACAGTATCAGGACGGCCTGATCACCTCGGGCGAGAAGTACAACAAGGTGGTCGATGCCTGGTCGCGCTGCTCCGATCGCGTCGCCGAGGAGATGATGAAGGGCATTTCGACGCCACTTCCCGGCAAGCCCGTGAACTCGGTGTGGATGATGGCGCACTCCGGTGCACGCGGATCGACCACGCAGATGAAGCAGCTCGCCGGCATGCGCGGCCTCATGACCAAGCCGTCGGGCGAGATCATCGAGACGCCGATCATCTCGAACTTCAAGGAAGGCCTCAGCGTGCTGGAGTACTTCAACTCCACCCACGGCGCGCGCAAGGGCCTGGCCGACACCGCGCTCAAGACCGCGAACTCGGGTTACCTGACCCGGCGACTGGTCGACGTGGCGCAGGACTGCATCATCATCGAACCCGATTGCGGCGCCACGCGCGGGCTCACGATGCGGGCGGTCGTTGACGGTGGTGACGTGATCGAGCCGCTGTCCGAGCGGGTGCTCGGCCGCACGGCGCTCGACGATGTCGTCGATCCGCTGAACGGCACGGTGATCTGCAAGGCCGGTGACCTCATCGACGAGGTCACGATCGAGCAGATCGACAAGGCCGGCATCGAGGAGATGCGCATCCGGTCGGTGCTGACCTGCGACACCAAGATCGGTGTCTGTGGCAAGTGCTACGGCCGCGATCTGGCGCGCGGCACGCCGGTCAACATCGGCGAGGCGGTGGGCGTCATCGCTGCCCAGTCGATCGGCGAGCCGGGCACGCAGCTCACCATGCGTACCTTCCACATCGGCGGTGCCGCCCAGCGCGGCGCCGAGCAGTCGAGCATCGAGGCGAGCCACGACGGCCAGATCCAGGTGCGCAACCGCAACGTCGTCGTCAACAGCCAGGGCGTGCCGGTCGTGATGGGCCGCAACACCGAACTGGTGCTGATTGACGGCGCCCAGCGCGAACGTGCCAAGCATCGTGTGCCTTACGGCGCGCGCCTGCTGGTCGACAACGACGTGCCCGTGCACAAGGGCCAGAAGCTCGCCGAATGGGACCCCTACACGCTTCCCATCATCACCGAGAAGGCGGGCAAGGCGGTCTATGTCGACCTCGTCGAGGGCGTGTCGATGCGCGAGGTGATCGACGACTCGACCGGCATTTCCAACCGCGTCGTGGTCGACTGGAAGGGCCAGCCGCGCGGTGGCGATCTGCGTCCGCGCATCGCCATCCATGACGCCGAGGGCAAGCCGATCGTGCTCGCCAACGGCCAGGAGGCCCGCTACCTGCTGTCCATCGACTCGGTCCTGTCGGTCGAGAACGGCCAGGAGGTCCATGCCGGCGACATCCTCGCGCGTATCCCGCGCGAGGGCGGCAAGAACCGCGACATCACGGGCGGTCTGCCGCGCGTGGCCGAGCTGTTCGAGGCACGCAAGCCCAAGGATTTCGCGATCATCTGCGACATCTCGGGCCGTATCGAGTTCGGCAAGGACTACAAGAACAAGCGCCGGGTCGTGATCGTGCCGCAAGCCAACGATCAGGGTGGCGAGGCCGAGCCCGTCGAGTACCTGATCCCGAAGGGCAAGCGCATTGCCGTCCAGGAAGGAGACTTCGTGGAGCGCGGCGATCTGCTGATCGACGGCAACCCGGTGCCGCACGACATTCTGCGCGTGCTGGGCATCGAGAAGCTGGCCGAGTACCTGGTCAACGAGATCCAGGAGGTCTACCGGCTTCAGGGCGTGAAGATCAACGACAAGCACATCGAGACGATCGCGCGTCAGATGCTGCAGAAGGTCGAGATCACCGATGCCGGCGACTCGACGTTCCTGATCGGCGAGCAGATCGACAAGCAGGAATACGAGCTGGAGAACGCCAAGCTCTCGTCGGAGAAGCTGAAGCTCGCCAAGGCCGATCCGGTTCTGCTCGGCATCACCAAGGCGAGCCTGCAGACCAAGTCGTTCATCTCGGCGGCCTCCTTCCAGGAGACCACCCGGGTGCTGTCCGAGGCGGCCGTCAGCGGCCGTGTCGATACCCTGCAGGGCCTCAAGGAGAACGTCATCGTCGGCCGCCTGATCCCGGCGGGTACCGGCGGAGTCGTGAACCGCCTCAAGGCGATCGCCGCCCAGCGCGACCGGGCCATCCTGGCCGCCGGCGCCGACGGCGAGGACCGGCCTGTTCCGACCCTCGAGGAGGAGCGTGCGGCCGACTGATCTCCGCACGCCGCTCGATCTGAAATCGAAGGCCGTTCCTGCAAGGGGACGGCCTTTTCTTTTGAACCATTGGCAGGTCGTTTTTTGGCACAGCTCGTTGTGCCACGACGTGTCCCGCAAGCTGTGCCACGAACCGCCCTCAAGGCCTTGATCCGGCGGGGCAATCGCCTCCCGACGACCTGTGCCACCGACGCCCACCGCTCACCCGGATCAGCGTTCGGAAAAAGGATCCGGGTCCCACGAAAAAGGCCGGACGAAAAACGCCCGACGGAAGGTCCGCCGGGCGTCTCGGTCATCGGGCTTGCAGGGTCCCAATCTAACGAAAAACTTAGCCTGAATCGGCTGAACCTGCAAATTTCAATCGCGGCTGTATCTCGACCTCCCGGGCCAGCCAGTCCTCGCGGCGGAGCAGCCAGACCATTTGTGGGCCGCGGCCGCCGACATGCTCGCCGATCATCAGATCGACCAGCCGCGCACCCTGCTTTTCCTTGATCCGGCGCGAGGGATGATTTTCCTGGGCATTGGTCAGCCACAGGTGCGGCCAGCCGAGGTCGCACAGGGCGTATTGCGTCACACGCTCCGCGGCCTCGGTCATCAGGCCCTTGCCGTGGAATTCCGGATCGAGCCAAAAGCCGCGCTGGCTGCGGCTGACGCCGTCGTCGGGCCAGAGATCGATGATCCCGATCAGGTCGGCCGGACCCGATTTGGGGATGATCGCCCAATGGGATTTCTCGCCCCGCGCCATTTCCTCGAGGCAGGCCGCGACATAGGTCGCGGCGCCGTCGGCCGGATAGGGCCAGGGAATCCTGGCGTCCAGCCAGCGCACGACCTCCCAGCGCGGGAAGCGGCGCTGGATAACGGGCACATCCTTGCTGCGCACCGGACGCAGGACAAGGCGCGGCGTCTGGAGCACGGGCGTCGGCGGCATCAGGCTGGCGGGTGGCATCGTGGATCTCGCTTCCGTAGGCCGGAGGCGGGACCTGCTGCGCTTGACCCCGGCCATCTCGGCGGGGTCAAGGTTCTTAAGTCGGGTTCTAGATCAGACGAACGCCCACGACTTGCCCTGCCCCAAAGGTGGTACCTTTGGTAGCCGAGGTCATACGCGGGTCATGGCGCAACATGGGCATGTACATAGCGCACATGGTGCGCGAAGTAAACTTGTGGCCACGGTGAGGCAGGCCGCTAGATGTAGTTATTAGATTCTTGCGCGGCCGCTCGACCTCGAGTCAGGAACGAGTCATCTGAGGCGGGTGAGGAATAGCCAACGATATCAATGAGAAGCGTGCTTGACGCCTCGACGCAGCAATCATATAAGCGCGCCACCTCGCCGGGGGGCTGGATAGTAGGCCTACAAGCCTAGACACAGCCTGACGTCGGGGACCGCTACAAGTCAGGCCTTGAGGCCGTAAAGCTTTTGTTTCGCGCGGGGCTGCGCTCTTGCCGCTATGCCCGCGTATTTGCTTTGCGCCACGGTGCGATGTTGGGCGGATCCGAGACGGCGTTAAGGAAACCGAAATTCGATGCCGACGATTAACCAGTTGATCCGCAAGCCGCGCCACGGCCTCACGTCGCACAACAAGGTGCCGGCGCTGCAGGCCTGTCCGCAGAAGCGTGGTGTCTGCACCCGCGTCTACACGACGACCCCGAAGAAGCCGAACTCGGCGCTGCGCAAGGTCGCCAAGGTGCGTCTTACCAACGGCTACGAAGTGGTGAGCTACATTCCGGGTGAGGGCCACAATTTGCAGGAGCATTCGGTCGTCATGATCCGCGGCGGTCGCGTCAAGGATCTGCCGGGCGTGCGCTACCACATCATTCGCGGCACCCTCGATACGCAGGGTGTCAAGGACCGTAGACAGCGCCGTTCGAAGTACGGCGCGAAGCGTCCGAAGTAAGGCGGGGAGGAAAACATGTCTCGCCGTCGCGCTGCCGAAAAACGTGAAGTCCTGCCGGACGCCAAGTTCCACGACATCGTTCTCTCGAAGTTCATGAACACGCTCATGGAGCGTGGCAAGAAGTCGGTCGCCGAGCGCGTCGTCTACGGCGCCCTCGATGAAGTCCAGAGCAAGCTCAAGCAGGATCCGGTCCCGGCCTTCCACGAGGCGCTGGAGAACGTAAAGCCGGCCGTCGAAGTCCGCTCGCGCCGCGTCGGCGGCGCCACCTACCAGGTGCCCGTCGAGGTCCGTCCGGAGCGCCGCCAGGCGCTCGCCATCCGCTGGATCATCCAGGCCGCCCGTGATCGCTCGGGTCACAGCATGACCGAGAAGCTCTCGGCCGAGTTGCTCGATGCCTTCAACCGCCGCGGCAACGCCGTCAAGAAACGCGAAGACACGCACAAGATGGCCGACGCCAACAAGGCGTTTGCGCATTATCGCTGGTAAGCGCGTCTCAAGTTCCCTCCCAGAAAGCCCAGTCCATGGCTCGTACCACTCCCATCGCCGACTACCGTAACATCGGTATCATGGCGCATATCGACGCCGGCAAGACGACGACGACCGAGCGGATCCTGTACTACACGGGCAAGTCGCATAAGATCGGCGAAGTCCATGACGGCGCTGCGACCATGGATTGGATGGAGCAGGAGCAGGAGCGCGGCATCACGATCACGTCGGCCGCGACGACGTGCTTCTGGACGGTCGAGACCGGCCCGAACGCCGGCATCAACTATCGCATCAACATCATCGACACGCCGGGCCACGTGGACTTCACGATCGAAGTCGAGCGTTAGCTGCGTGTGCTCGACGGCGCGGTCTGCGTGTTCGACTCGGTTGCTGGCGTCGAGCCGCAGTCCGAGACGGTGTGGCGCCAGGCCGACAAGTACGGTGTGCCGCGCATCTGCTTCGTCAACAAGATGGACCGCACCGGAGCGAACTTCTATCGCACCGTCGACATGATCGTCGATCGCCTCGGCGCCAAGCCGCTGGTGACTCAGCTCCCGATCGGCTCGGAGGCCGACTACAAGGGCCTGATCGATCTGGTTTCCAACAAGGCGATCATCTGGCTGGAAGAGACGCTCGGCGCGAAGTTCGAGGTCGTCGAGATCCCGGCCGACTTGAAGGAAAAGGCAGCGGAGTACCGCGCCAAGCTGATCGATATGGCCGTCGAGCAGGACGACGATGCCATGCAGAAATTCCTCGACGGCGAGGAGCCCGATTACGACACGCTGATCAAGTGCATCCGCAAGGGCACGATCAACTACGCGTTCGTTCCCGTGCTGTGCGGCTCGGCGTTCAAGAACAAGGGCGTGCAGCCCATGCTCGATGCTGTCGTGAACTACCTGCCGGCGCCGAACGACGTGGCCGACGTCAAGGGCATCAAGATGGGCACCGACGAGCCGATCACGCTGCCGACGAACGACGACGCGCCGATGTCGGCGCTGGCGTTCAAGATCATGACCGATCCGTTCGTGGGCTCGCTCACCTTCGCCCGCGTCTATTCGGGTGTGCTTGAATCGTCGAGCGGCGTGCTGAACAGCACCAAGGACCGCAAGGAACGTATCGGCCGCATGCTGCTGATGCATGCCAACAACCGCGAAGATGTGAAGGAAGCGCGCGCCGGCGACATTATTGCCTTGGCCGGCCTCAAGAGCGTCACTACCGGCGACACGCTGTGCGACCCGGACCATCCGGTGATCCTGGAAAAGATGGACTTCCCCGAGCCCGTCATCGAGCTCGCCATCGAGCCGAAGTCGAAGGCCGACCAGGAGAAGCTGGGCCAGGCACTGGGCCGTCTTGTCCAGGAAGACCCGACCTTCCGTGTCACGACCGACCCGGAGACGGGACAGACCGTGATCAAGGGCATGGGCGAACTCCATCTCGAGATCAAGGTCGACATCCTGCGCCGCACCTACAAGGTCGATGCCAATGTCGGCGCCCCGCAGGTCGCCTATCGCGAGACGCTCGGCCGCAAGGCCGAGATCGACTACACCCACAAGAAGCAGAGCGGCGGCTCCGGCCAGTTCGCGCGCGTGAAGATCGTGTTCGAGCCCGGCGCGCCGGGCTCGGGCTACAGCTTCGAGAACAAGATTGTCGGCGGCTCGATTCCCAAGGAATTCATCCCCGGCGTCGAAAAGGGCCTCGCGGCCTCGCGTGAAACCGGCGTGCTGGCTGGCTTCCCGACGATCGACTTCAAGGCGACCTTGGTCGACGGCAACTATCACGACGTCGACTCGAGCGTCCTGGCCTTCGAAATTGCCGCTCGCGCGGCGTTCCGCGATGGCCTCGCCAAGGCGCAGTGCAAGCTGCTCGAGCCGATCATGAAGGTCGAAGTGGTGACGCCCGACGACTACATGGGCGACTGCATCGGCGACTTGAACAGCCGCCGCGGTCAGATCCTCGGCATGGATGCCCGCGGCAACGCGCAGGTCATCGATGCCATGGTGCCGCTCGCCAACATGTTCGGCTACGTGAACACGCTGCGATCGATGACCCAGGGACGCGCTGCCTACACCATGACGTTCGACCACTACGCGCCTGTACCGCAGGCCGTGGCGGACGAAGTCGTCGCCAAGCTGGCGGGCTGATAAGCCGCCGATCTGAACACGACCGATTGATTAGGGACCAAGACCATGACGAAGGCGAAGTTTGAGCGGAACAAGCCGCACTGCAACATCGGTACGATCGGTCACGTCGACCACGGCAAGACGTCGCTGACGGCGGCGATCACGAAGATCCTTGCGAAGAC
>JAUXST010000722.1 GCA_030679805.1 Reyranella sp.
GGCGCATCGGCCGCCAGTCGTCGACCGCGAGGCGGACCTCGGCCAGCACGCGGGCGAGCGCCGCGGCGATCTCGTCGAGCTGGCCCGGCTCGGCCTGGCGGTCGATCTCGACGTGCATCATCGATTCGGGCCGGCCCCCCCTTTCACCCGATACGGCGCTGGCCTCGGGACCGAAGTCGAGGAGGTCGCCGTCGAGGTCGCGGCGCACGGCCAGCACCGGATGGGCCAGTAGATGGACGTTGATTTCGCGGCGGGTGAGCTCGTTGGTAATCGAATCGACCAGGAACGGCATGTCGTCGTTGACGATATGGACGATGCTGTGCCGGCTCTCGAAGCCGTGGGCCTCCTCGGTCGGGTTGAACACCCGGACCTTGGCGATGCCGGGCAGGCGGCGGCGGGCGAATCCCAGCAGGGCCAAGGCCACGGCGGCGCGCTGTTCGGCCGGGGCAGCGGCCAGATCCTTGTCGGCCAGCCGCTCGAAAACCCGCCGCGCGAAGCGGGCGCCCTGCTCGCCGCCGGCCCGGAGGGCAGCGGCCGAGATGGCATCCAGGCCGTAAAGCCGCGGCGCCGGTGCGATGGCCATATCTTGTGTTTCCTCTCGTTGGCGTCCGGCGGGATGTTACGCCGCCGTGTGACAATCTGACGACGATCAGTCGCGACGCCAAAAGTGCCTATCGCATCTCGCGTTTTGCGATCTGCTCCGATGCGGTTGAGCCGATTCGCTGGCGTTTCTGTTTCCAGCCCACGGAATCCGCGGCAAAGCGCGTTTTGTTCCCATTGAATGCTGCAACTGCGAAGGTTCGCAGACGGCCAAAAAACAAAATTTCAAAGTCTATTTTCTCTATTATTTACAGATGGTTAATCAACCATTCTTGAGATTCACACGCGGGGAAAAAAATTGCCGATGACAGCCACCACAGGTGCCGTATCATCTATGGATAGTGGGGGGAGCGAAAACCCTCCCAAGATGTAGGTATCTTCCACAAACTGTTCTATCCACAGATGTGGACAAAAAGAAAATGGGGGCCACAAGTGTTTGATGTTGTTCAAATTCGCAGCGGTGCCCGGGTTGTTACCGACTCCTCTCGGGATGCCCGGCTGACCGTCTTCGGCAAAGCCACCCTCACCGACCGCTATCTCCTGCCCGGCGAAAGCTATCAGGATATGTTCGCCCGCGTCGCCTCGGCCTATGCCGACGACGACGGCCATGCCCAGCGGATTTACGACTACATCAGCAATCTCTGGTTCATGCCGGCCACGCCTGTGCTCAGCAACGGCGGCACCAGCCGCGGCCTGCCGATTTCCTGCTTCCTGAACGAGGCCAACGATTCGCTCGAAGGCATCGTGGGCCTCTGGAACGAGAACGTGTGGCTGGCGGCCCGTGGCGGCGGCATCGGCTCCTACTGGGGCAACCTCCGGTCGATCGGCGAAAAGGTCGGCATGAACGGCAAGACCTCGGGCGTGGTGCCCTTCATCCGCGTGATGGATTCGCTCACCCTCGCCATCAGCCAGGGCTCGCTGCGCCGTGGCTCGGCCGCATGCTACCTGCCGGTCAACCATCCCGAGATCGAGGAATTCATAGAAATTCGCCGCCCGACCGGCGGCGATCCCAACCGCAAGGCGCTCAATCTCCACCACGGCCTTCTCATCTCCGACGCCTTCATGCGCGCCGTCGAGAACGACGAGGAATGGGCGCTGGTCAGCCCCAAGGACGGCGCGGTCCAGCGCAAGGTCTCGGCGCGGCACCTC
>JAUXST010000726.1 GCA_030679805.1 Reyranella sp.
GCGCACCGCAGAGCCCGCCGCTGCCCGGCAAGACCATCGGCATGCCGCAGCAGCCGCAGATCGTGCCATCGATGATCGTGCTCAACGCCCGCGGCGCCAAGCTCGCGGGCCAGAAGCTCGTGCTCGAAGGCATCGCACCGAGTGCCATCGTCTTCGCCGACCGGCCGATTCGTTCGGCCGGTCACGCGCTCACGGTGCATCTGCTCGAGGAGTGGAGTTCCTCCACGCCCGACAGCTTCGCCAAGGACCCGCCCAACGCCACGGTGTCGGTGCTGAACAAGACCAGGGGCGATGTGGTCGATGCCGTCATGGTGCTGAAGTCACCCAAGCTCGAGGGCGATCGGCTGACTTTCGACGTCGACGTCATCGAAGGCAATCTCGCCGGCGGCGACGGCGCCGTCTCGGTCTTCCTCGATATCATCAATCTGCCGATGGCCCGGCGGACCTCGCACCGCGCCGCCTGGTACGCCGGCGCTCAATAGAGTCTTTGCGGCAACGACGTCTTCTCGGTTGTCGAAGCTTACGATCTGACGATTGCCTGACAGTCGATCGAAGCGCCCGGGTTTCTCTTTCACACTCGCACTTCGAGTGAACCACAATCTCTGCACAATTCGGAATCGCACAACTCTCACATTTGCATTGCTCGGCACGTTGGTCGCGGCGAGTGCGACTGCATGGGCACGGGATGAGCATCCTGGTGCATACCCCGTCGCCAATCCCAAAGGCGCCGACGCGACATGGATACCGTCGGTCGAAGGAAGTCACGTGAAGTCGGTCATTCACGACGCTGGCTTCACCGCCATTAGCGACATGGCGCGCGGCCCGGATGGAACGGGGCATGCCCACGCGATGAAGAACAATGCCCCGGTCAACGTTGCGGTCGACCGCGCCGGCCACGTCACGAACTAGCGCGCCTCCTGCCCGTTTCTTCTCGGGAGTCCTCACGACTCCGGGAAGAATCGGTGCCCCGGCGTATGCCGAATCCGCAGATTGCATGAACCTTACTCTCCTCACATTTGAAGACTCCTAATGCGCCCGGGGAAAGTTCCCCGGTGTAAAAGGAGTTGTTTTCATGAATCGTGCGTTTCTTACCATTGCCGTACTCGGCGCCTCCGTCATCGCCACCGTTGGAGCCCAGGCGCAGTCCAGCACGCCGTACTCAGACACCAATTCCAAGGGCCAGATGGCGTCTTGGACTCCGACCGCCGAAGCGAGCTACACGAAGTCGGTCATTCAGCGTGCCGGCTACAGCTCGGTCAGCGATCTAGCCCGCGGTTCGGACGGCTCCTGGCATGCCACGGCGATGAAGAACAACGCCAAGGTCGCCGTCACGGTCGACCGCGCCGGTCAGGTCAGCGCAAACTAAGTCAGCGCAAACCAACCGCTGCCGCCCCGCTCCCCGTTCGGCGAGGAGCGGGGCATTACGGCGACGGACCCGATGGACTCCCGAACCGGGCTTTCAGGCGAGCGAGAATCATATCCCGCGCCTGCCTGTAGGCATCGAGCTGCGCCTCGCGCGTGCCCTCGACGGCGCTGGGATCGGGCAGCGGCCAGTATTCGACCTCGGCCGCCGTGCCTCGGGTGAATTCCAGCGCCCTGTGGTGCGCCTCCGGCGACAGCGTCACGATCAGTTCGAACGATGCCGGATCGACGTCCTCAAAGGTCTGCGCATGATGGCGATGCACGTCGATTCCCAGTTCGTCCAGGGCGGCGACGACGAAGCCGTCGACGTCACGCGCCCGCACGCCGACCGACTCGACGTAGACTGCCAGGCCGTAGAGGCGCTTGGCCAGCGCCTCGGCCATCGGCGACCGTACCGAATTCTCGTTGCAGGCAAAGAGCAGGCTGGCGGGCAATCCGTTCGACACCTGTATGCGTCTCACGATTTTATGTGAAGGGCGCAGATAAGGGTGAACAGCCGTCGGGCGGTATCGTGGTCGACCTCGATCTTGCCGGCAAGCCGTTCGCGCAGCAGATCGGATCCCTCGTTGTGCAAACCGCGCCGCCCCATGTCGAGTGCCTCGATCTGCGACGGCCCGAGCTTCTTGATGGCGGCATAGTAGCTCTCGCAGATCAGGAAGTAGTCTTTGATGACTTTCCGGAACGGCGTCAGCGACAGCACGATGTCGCGCAGTTTGCGGTCCTCGTTATCGCGAACGTCGAAGACAAGCCGCTGCTCGAAGATGCCCACCCTCAGTCTGTAGGGGCCGGGCCCTCCCCCGATCAGATGGAAATCGTTCTCTTCGATCAGATCGAACAACGCAACGGCGCGTTCGTGCTCAACCTCAGGCGCGCGCCGCGCCACCGACTGCTCGTCCAGCACGACATCGACGATACGGCGCGACTTCGGCATCGCGAGTCTCAGTTGCGACGGTTCAGCCGGATCGAGATCGACCGGCCATGCGCCTCGAGCCCTTCCGCCGCGGCCAGCACCAACGCCGCCGGACCGAGGGCGGCGAGCGAATCGGGCGTGCAGGACACCAGGGACGTACGCTTGAGAAAGTCCGCGACACCCAGGCCGCCCGAGAAGCGCGCCGCCCGCGACGTCGGCAGCACGTGATTGGTTCCCGCGACATAGTCGCCAATGGCCTCCGGCGTGTGACGGCCGAGGAAGATCGCGCCGGCATGGCGGATCTGGCCCGACAAGGCCTCGGCCGCCGGCATGTCCATCGCCAGCTCGACATGCTCGGCGGCAATACGATCGACGATCGGCGCGCATGCGGCGATGTCAGGAACCAGGATGATGGCGCCATTGTCGCGCCAGCTCGACGCCGCGATCTCCGCCCGCTTCATCGTCCCGAGTTCACTCTCGACGGCACGCGCCACTTCATCGGCAAATGCGCGGTCGTCGGCGATCAGCACCGACTGCGAGGAGGGATCGTGCTCGGCCTGCGACAACAGGTCGGCCGCGATCCAGGCCGGATCGTTCTGCTTGTCCGCCACGACCAGGATCTCCGACGGACCTGCGATCAGGTCGATACCGACCTGGCCAAAGACGCGGCGCTTGGCGGCGGCAACGTAGGCGTTGCCGGGGCCGGTGATCTTGTCGACCGGCTTGATCGACTGGGTGCCGTAAGCGAGCGCCGCCACCGCCTGGGCGCCGCCGATGCGCCAGATCTCATCGGCGCCGGCAATGCCCGCCGCCAGCATGACCAGCGGATTGAGCACACCATCCGGCGTCGGCACAACCATGACGATGCGCTGCACACCAGCCACCTTGGCCGGTACGATGTTCATCAGGACCGAGGAGGGATAGGCCGCCGTGCCGCCCGGCACATAGACGCCGGCCGCGTCGACCGGCCGGTAGCGTGCGCCGAGCCGCGTGCCCGTAGCATCGGTGAAGTCGACGTCCTTGGGCAACAGCGTCCGGTGAAAGGTCTCAATGCGCTCGGCGGCGAATTCCAGCGCCTCGCGCTCCGTCAGCGGCACCTTCGCCGCGGCCTTGGCGCGTTCGCCTTCGGTGACACGCAAACCCGCCGCGTCCGTCTCGAACCGGTCGAACTTTCTCGTGTAGTCGACCAGTGCGGCGTCGCCACGGGCGCGCACGTCGGCCACGATGTCGGCCACGATGCGGTCGACATTCTCGTCGGTGTCCCGATTGCGCCCGAGGAAGGCCGAAAAATTCCTTTCGAAACCCGGCGCCGAGGCGTCGAGCCTAAGCGGCGACACGGGCGACCTCTCGGAAGCGGTCGATCCAGCGGCCGACCCGTTCCGGCTGCGTCTTGAGCGCGGCGCGGTTGACGATGAAGCGCGAGGTGATGTCGGCGATGTGCTCGATCTCGACCAGGCCGTTTTCCTTGAGCGTGCGGCCCGAATCGACCAGGTCGACGATGCGATGGCTGAGGCCGAGCGAAGGCGCCAGTTCCATCGCCCCCGAGAGCTTCACGCACTCGGCCTGCACGCCGCGCGCGGCGAAGTGCTTGCGCGTCACCTCGGGATACTTGGTGGCGATGCGGACGTGACTCCAACGCCGCGGATCGTCGTTGCCCGCCATCTCGACGGGTTCGGCAACAGCCAGCCGGCATTTACCGATGCCGAGATCGATCGGCGCGTAGATCTCGGAATAGTCGAACTCCATCAGCACATCGGCACCGGCGATGCCGAGATGGGCGGCGCCGAAGGCGACGAAGGTCGCCACGTCGAACGAGCGCACGCGGATGATGTCGAGGTCGGGATGATTGGTGGCGAAGCGCAGCTGCCGTGCATCTGGATCGGCGAAAGCGGCCTCGGGCTCGATGCCGGCACGCGCAAATACCGGGGCCGCCTCCTTGAGGATGCGGCCCTTGGGGATCGCCAGGATCAGCTTCTCGTTTGGCTCGCTCGACACGACATCTCTCCAGTAACGAAGCCCGCCCCTGGCCGGGGCCTCTAGAGGCTATTCGACCGGATGGGCGGGCTTCCAGGGGGTGGGCCAAGGCTCGCCCACATCCCCCAAATGGCATGCGAGACGACCGATTTCCAGCCGAATGGCCCGGCCGGCGGCAAAGCGCAGGGCGACTGAACGGTCATTTTCCAGCGTAATGGCCAGCAATTCCAACATCCGATCAGGTTCGCCGAGCGGGATATTATGGTGCCGAACCGCCGTCACTTCGTTGAAAACAAGGGCGGAATGGGTCCGCGAATGGGCCGCATCGATGCCTGGATCCGCCTCCCACTGGAAGCGGTTCAGCAGCAGGACGAAGCGTTTCTCGTCCTTGAAATAGGCGCAGTCGCGCACCGCCACCAAGGCGTCCTGGATGGCAGCCGAGACCACGCCGAGGTCGTCGGCGTCGAGCGCCGAGAGTTTCAGCTTGCCCAACATCCGCTCAGCCCTTCAGCCGTTCGATGTCGGCACCGCAGGCGGCCAGCTTCTCCTCGAGCCGCTCGTAGCCGCGGTCAAGGTGATAGACCCGGTGCAGCATGGTATCGCCCTCGGCCGCAAGAGCTGCAATGGCCAGCGACACCGAAGCGCGCAGGTCGGTCGCCATGACGTCTGCACCGCGCAGCTTCGGCACACCACGCACCAGTGCGGACTCGTGATGGATGGTGACATTGGCGCCCATGCGCGTGAGCTCGGGCACGTGCATGAAGCGGCTCTCGAAGATCGTCTCGGTGATCATCGATGCGCCTTCGGCACGCGTCATCAGCGCCATCATCTGCGCCTGCAGGTCGGTCGGAAAGCCGGGATAGGGCTCGGTCATGACGTCGACGCCGTGAAGCCCGTTGGCACGGCTCACTCGAAAGCCGCGATTGGTCTTCTCCAGCACCACACCCGCCGCCCGCAAGGTCTGGGCCGCTGCCTCCATCAGGTCGAGGCGGCCGCCGACCAACTCGACATCGCCCGCGGTCATCGCCACGGCCATGGCGTAAGTACCGGTCTCGATGCGGTCCGGGACGACCGTATGCGTCGCGGCCTTAAGTTGCTCCACGCCCTCGATGGTCAAGGTCTCGGTGCCGATGCCGGCGATGGGCACGCCCATCTTGGCGAGGCACTCGGCGAGGTCGATGATCTCGGGCTCGCGCGCTGCATTGGCGAGCACGGTGGTGCCCTTGGCGAGCGCCGCCGCCATCATCAGGTTCTCGGTAGCGCCCACCGACACCTTGGGGAAGGTGTAGTGTGCACCTTTCAATCCCTTGGGCGCGCGCGCAACCATGTAGCCGCCGTCGATGTCGATTTCGGCGCCCATGGCCTTGAGGCCGGCGATGTGCAGGTCCACCGGCCGCGCGCCGATTGCGCAGCCGCCGGGCAGCGACACGCGGGCTTCGCGTTCGCGCGCCAACAGCGGGCCCAGCACCAGCACCGAGGCACGCATCTTGCGTACGATGTCGTAGGGCGCGGTCGTCGAGGTGATGTTGCCGGCGCGCAAGGTGAGCGTCGTGCCGTGGCTGTGGCCGTTCTCGCCGGGCGCGGCCTGGATCTCGACGCCGTGCTGCTGCAGGAGCTGCATCATGGTCGTGATGTCGGCCAGACGTGGCACGTTCTTCAGCGTGAGCGGCTTATCGGTCAGCAGCGCCGCCGCCATGACCGGCAGGCAGGCGTTCTTGGAACCGGAAACGATGATCTCGCCTTTCAGCTGGCGACCGCCTTTGATTCGGATGCGATCCATGAGCGGGTGGACTCCTCAGATCTTGGGCGGTTAGATTTTGGGCAGGGTGACGCCGCGCTGGCCTTGATATTTACCGGCCTTGTCGCGGTAGGAGACCTCGCAGGGCTCGTTGCCCTGGAGGAAGAGAAACTGGCAGGCGCCCTCGTTGGCATAGATGCGCGCGGGCAGCGGCGTGGTGTTGGAGAACTCCAATGTCACATGGCCCTCCCACTCCGGCTCCAGCGGCGTCACGTTCACGATGATGCCGCAACGCGCATAGGTCGACTTGCCGACGCAGATCACCAGCACGTCGCGCGGGATGCGGAAATATTCCACCGTGCGCGCAAGCGCGAAGGAATTGGGTGGAATGACGCAAATATCGGTATTGCGGTCGACGAAACTGTTCTGGTCGAAATTCTTCGGATCGACCACGGCCGAGTTCACATTGGTGAAGATCTTGAAGTCATTGCCGACGCGCGCGTCGTAGCCGTAGGACGACAGACCGAAGGAGATGACGCCCTCGCGCTTCTGGGAGTCGACGAAGGGCTCGATCATGCCCTTCTCCTGCGCCATTCGGCGGATCCAGCGGTCGGAGAGGATTGTCATTTTCTTGTTTCCGGAGGGTAGAGGGGGCTTCTAGCCGAGCCGGCTGGGGCACTCAACCTTGCTTCTCGCCAGCAGGCTTTGGAGGTCGCTCCTTCGCCCGGGCCTGCGCCTTGCGCCGCTTGAGATTTTCCCGCAAAGCGGCGGCCAATCGTTCCGCGCGCTCGTCCCCGGAGGGGGTGGATTTGGGGGGAGTATTCATGGTCGGGGAGGATACACCATTGGCCAAGGTCCTGCGCACGCCGGATGAGCGGTTCGCCAGCCTTTCCGGCTGGCCTCATGAACCACGCTATTTGCAGCGCCCGGACGGCCTTCGGCTGCATTACCTCGACGAAGGCCCGCAGCAGGCCGCCCGGACCTGGCTCTGCCTGCACGGCCAGCCGACCTGGAGCTATCTCTACCGCCGGATGATCCCGGTCTTCGCCGCCGCGGGCGACCGCGTCGTGGCGCCAGATTTCCTGGGGTTCGGCCGCTCCGACAAGCCCGTCGACGAGGCCGCCTATACCTTCGATTCTCATCGCGATTCGCTCCTGAACCTAGTCGAGGCCCTCGACCTCAGGAACATCGTGCTGGTGGTCCAAGACTGGGGCGGTCTGATCGGACTTACCCTGTCCATGGCCGCGCCGGCGCGCTACGCCTCGCTTCTGGTCATGAACACGACGCTCGGCACCGGCGATCGGCCCCTGGGCGACGGCTTCCTCGCCTGGCGCGCCTTCTCCAACAAGAACCCTGACATGGACATCGCCAGGCTGATGCGGCGCGCCTGCCCACACCTCTCGGACGCCGAGGCCGCGGCCTATGCCGCCCCCTACCCCGATGCCACCTACAAGGCGGGTGTGCGGCGCTTCCCCAATCTGGTGCCCGACCGGCCCGACGCCGGCGGTGCTGCTCTATCACGCGAGGCCCGCGACTTCTGGCGAGAGTCCTGGACAGGCAAGAGCCTGATGGCGATCGGCATGAAGGACCCAGTGCTGGGCCCACCAGTGATGCGTGCCCTGCACGACGTCATCCGCAACTGCCCGGCGCCGATGGAAATCGCCGAAGGCGGTCACTTCCTGCAGGAATGGGGCGAGGAGATCGCCCGCAACGCCGTGAAGGTGCTGTAGTTCAGTCGCCCGAGTGCGCCGCGACAGGCTCGCCGGCTTCCTGCTTCTTCGAATGGTCGGCGGCCAACATCACATAGACGGCCGGCACCACGAACAACGTGAACAACGTGCCGATCGCAAGGCCGCTCGCGATTACCAGGCCCATCGAGAAGCGCGAGAGTGCGCCTGCGCCAGTGGCGACGATCAACGGCACGACACCCAGCACCATCGCTGCCGTGGTCATCAGGATCGGGCGCAGACGGGTGGAGGCGGCCGCCACGATGGCCTCGCGGCGCGACTTACCCGCCATCTGCTGCTCGTTAGCAACCTCCACGATCAGGATGCCGTGCTTGCTGATGAGGCCCATCAGGGTGACGAGGCCTACCTGGGTGTAGATATTGATCGTGGCGCCGGGCACGCCCATGGTGCTGAGCGCCATCAGGACGACCAGGGCGCCGGCGATCGACATCGGCACCGAGAACAGGATGATCAGCGGATCGCGGAAGCTCTCGAACAGGGCCGCCAGTGACAGGTAGATGATGATCAGCGCGAAGCCGAAGGTGACGACGAAGCCGCCGGTCTCCTGCACGTACTGGCGCGAAGCGCCGCCGTAGTCGACCGAGTAACCCACCGGCAGCGTGCGCGCGGCCAGGTCCTTCAGGGTCCCCAGCGCCTCGGCCTGCGACACGCCGGGAAAGGCCACGCCCTGGATGGTGGCGCTGTTGAGCTGCTGGAAATGGTTGAGCGATTGCGGGATCGCCTTGGTGACGATCTTCGCCACCGTCGACAGCGGCACCGACGAACCGTCGGAGGCGCGGATGTGGTAATCGAGGAGCTGGTCGACGTTGAGGCGCGAACTCCGCTGGACCTGCGCGATCACCTTGTAGGAGCGGCTGTCGAGCGCGAAATAGTTCACATAGCCGCCGCCCAGCAACGAGCCCAGCGCGCCGCCGATGTCGCTCATCTTGAGACCGAGATGCGAGGCCTTGTCGCGGTCGATCACGACGGTGGCCTGCGGCGAATCGATCTTGAGGTCTGTGTTGAGGAAGATGAAGCGGCCGGTGGCCAGCGCCTCCTGCAGGAACTTCTGTGCCACGTCGTTCAGCGGCTCGAACGGGCCGGTCGTGCTGATCACGAACTGGAGCGGCAGGCCGTTGGAGCCGGGCAGCGGCGCCGGCTGGAAGGCCACGATCTGCGCGCCGGCGATCTTGTCCAGCTCACCCTGCACGATCGGCTGCAGCTGGTTGGAGGTCATGGCGCGCTGGTCCCACGGCTTCAACACTAGACCGGCGATCGACTGGCCGGGCACGTCGAGCTGGAAGACGTGATCGGTTTCCTTATGACTCGCACCGATGTGGTAGATCTCGCGCGAATAGATCTGGCGCTGGTCGATGGTCGAGTTGGGCGCCGAGGTCGCGAACGCGATGATGACGCCCTGATCCTCCTGCGGCGCCAGCTCGCTGCTGGTCGCGGAGTAGAGGAAATAGGTGCTGCCCAGCACCAGCACGGCGAACGTAGCCGTCACAGGCAGGTAATTGAGGCTGCCCTTCAGCCAGCGCGAATAGCCGCGGCGCAGCCGGTCGAACACGCGGTCGATGCCGCGGATCAGCCGCGCTTCCCAACCGCGGTCATCCTCCTTGTGCGGCTTCAGCATGCGCGAGCACATCATCGGCGAGAGCGTAAGCGCCACGATCGCCGAGATGGTGACCGCTCCGACCAGCGTGAAGGCGAACTCGGTGAAGAGCGCGCCCGTCAGGCCTGCCTGGAAGCCGATCGGGACATAGACGGCGATCAGCACCACGGTCATGGCGATGATCGGGCCGCCCAGCTCGCGCGCCGCCTGGATGGCGGCCGGCAACGGCTGCATTCCCTCCTCGAGATGGCGATTCACATTCTCGACCACGATGATGGCGTCGTCGACCACCAGGCCGATCGCCAGAACCAGCGCCAGCAGGGTCAGCAGATTGATGGAGAAGCCGAAGGCGGCCATCATCGCGAAGGTGCCGATCAGCGACAGCGGGATGGCGATGACGGGAATCAGCACCGAGCGAACAGAGCCCAGGAAGGCGAAGACCACCAGCGTCACGATCACCAGCGCCTCGACCAGCGTGCTGATGACCTCCTCGATCGAGCTGTTCACGAACTCCGTCGAGTCGTAGATGATCTGGCCGTTCAGGCCCTGCGGCAGCTGCGCCTGGATCTCGGGAAGGGCTTGGCGCACGCCCCTGATGACATCGAGCAGGTTGGCCGCCGGCGCCACCTGGATGCCGATATAGACCGCCTTCTTGCCGTCGAAGCTCACTTCGGATTCGTAGTCGTCGGAGCCCAGGGTGACATTGGCGACGTCGCTCAGCCGCACGATCGCGCCGCTCGCCTGCTTCAAAACGAGGTTGCGGAACTCCTCGAGCGAACTCAGCGCCGTCGAGGCCTTGAGCGTGACCTGCACCATCTGGCCCTTGGTCGTACCCAGCCCGGCGATGTAGTCGTTGGCAGTCAGCGCCTGGCTGACATCGGTGGCGGTGAGGCCGTAGGCGGCAAGCTTCTGCGGGTCGAGCCAGGCGCGCAGCGCGAAGTTCTTGGCGCCCAGCAGCTCGGCCGTCTGCACGCCCTCGACCGACTGCAGCTTGGGCTGCACGACGCGCACCAGGTAGTCTGTGATCTGGTTGGGCGCCAGCTCCGTGCTGCTGAAGCCGATATACATCGCGTCGATCGTCTGGCCGACCTTGACCGTCAGCACCGGCTGCTGCGTGCCGTCGGGCAGGCGGTTCAGCACCGAGTTCACCTTGGTGCTGATCTCGGTCAGCGCCTTGTTCGAATCGTAGTTCAGCCGCAGGTTGACGGTGATGGTGCTGGTACCGCTCAGGCTGCTCGAGGTCATGTAGTCGATGCCGTTGGCCTGGGCGATCGCCTGCTCGAGCGGCGTCGTGATGAAGCCGGCGATGAGGTCAGGGTCGGCGCCATAATAGGTCGTCGTCACCGTGACTACGGCGTTCTCGGTGCGTGGATATTGCAACACCGGCAGGGCGCCGATAGCACGCAGGCCGACCACCAGGATCAGCAGGCTGACGACCGTCGCCAGCACCGGGCGGCGGATGAAGAGATCGGTGAACTTCATCGCAAGGCTCCTTACTGGTCGACCGGCTTCGGTGCCGCGTCGTTGGTCGGCACGATGCGGTTGTCGATGGCCAGCGGCACGCCGTTGCGCAGCTTGACCTGGCCGGAGGTGACGACCATGTCGCCCTCCGCGACGCCCTTCAGGATGGCGACCTGGTCGCCGCGCGTGGCGCCGGTCGTGACGAAGACCTGCCGGGCGACAGGCCGCGGCTTGTCGCCGGCCCGCTTGTCCTTGTCGTCGACGATGTAGACCAGCGAGCCGTAGGAATTGTAGCTCACAGCCGTCTGCGGCAGCGTCACCAGCCGCTGCGCAGCGCCAGTATCGAGCTCTACCGTGGCGAACATGCCGGGCAGCAGCTTCTGGTCGGCGTTGGGCAGCGTCGCGCGGACCTGGATGTTACGGCTGGCCGTCTCAATCTTGGGATTGATGGCCGTGATCTTCCCCACGTACTCGCGGCCGGGAAAGGCATCGACCTTCGCCCTGACCGTCAAGCCGACCGAGAGCTGCGCCACCACCTGCTGCGGCAGCAGGAAGTCGACATAGATCGGGTCGAGCGCCTGCAGAGTGGCGATCACCGTGCCGGCGGACAGGAACTGGCCGATATCGACCTGGCGCAGGCCGAGCCTGCCCGCGAACGACGCGCGTAGGGTCTTCTTGTCAACGATCGCCTTTTGCTGGGCGACCTGCGCCTTGGCGTTGCGCAGATTGGCCTCGTCGCTATCGACGGTCGCCTGGCTGATCGCCTGCGCCTTGAGCTGCTTGATGTCGCGGTCGTAGGTGATCTGGGCGAGCTGCGCGGTCGCCTCGAGCGACTGTAGGCGCGCCACCTCGTCCTCGTTGCGCAGGCGCAGCAGGACTTGACCCGCCTGCACCTCGTCGCCCGACTGGAACGTGATCTCGTCGACCACGCCCGGCACTTCGAGCGACAGGTCGGCGCCGCGCACGGCCCGTAGGCTGCCGACCGCGTCGATCCTGGGCTGCCAGTCGCTGCTCGCAGCCTTCACGGCCGAGACGGTCTGCGGCATGTTGGCCATGCCGGCCATGGCTTCCTTGATCTTGCCGCCGACAAAGGCCTTGAAGCCGAACAGCCCACCCAAGACTGCGCCGACGAGAATGAGCATGATGAGCATTCGCTTGATCATCGCGTGCCTCTTTGAACTGAACTCGAGTGTTGACGGCCCGCCCGGTCAGTGACCGGCTCTGGGCAGCTTGATGTCTTGCACAGGCGGCAGGGCGAACACGCCGGGCTTGCCCATGGATTTCGGATCGACGTCGGTGCGGTTCCACCAGCCGCCGCCCAACGCCTGGAACAGAGCGGCGGTGTCGGTGTAGCGCGCGGCCTGCGCTTTCAGCCGGTTGATGACGGCCGTCTGATAGGTCTGCTGCGCGTTGAGCAGGATCAGGTAGTTCACCGCGCCGAGCTGATACTGTTGCTCGGAGAGTCGCAGGCTTGCGGCCGCGGTCTGCTCGGCGGCGACCTGCGCGCGCAAGGTGTCGGCATCGGACTGCAGGGCGCGGAGCGCGTTGGCGACATCCTGGAAGGCCGACAGCACGGTGCCGCGATACTGCGCGGCGACCTGCTCGTAGGCGGCGATCGCGGCCTTGCGCTGGTGGTCGAGCTTGGCGCCGTCGAGCACGGTCTGGGCTATGCCGAGCCCGATGCTCCACACGCCCGAACCCGGCACGATCAGCGAGCCGATGCCGCCCGAGGTGAAACCCAGCAGGCCGGTGATGGTGAATTGCGGCATCTGGTTGGAGACGGCGACGCCGATGTCGGCGCTGGCGGCGTGAAGCTGCGCCTCGGCCGCGCGCACATCGGGCCGCTGCTCGACGAGTTGCGACGGCAGGCTGAGCGGCAAGTCCTGCGGCAGCTTCAGCTTGGCCAGGTCGAAGCTCTCGCCGCGATCCTGGTCGGGCGAGCGGCCGACCAGCCGCATGAGCTGGTTGCGCTGCTGGGCGAGCTGTTTCTGCAGCGGCGGCAGGGTGGCCTGCGTCTGCGCGAGCGTGGCCTCCTGCGCCAGCACGTCAGCGCGCGAGGCCCCGCCGAGGTCGAACTGGCGGCGCACCACGGTGAGCGAGTTGTTGAGGATGGCGATGATGCCCTTGGTCGCGTCGATCTGCGCCTGCAGGGAGGCGAGGTTGATCGCGGCAACGACGACGTTGGAGGTGAGCGACAGATAGGTCGCCTCGAGCTGGAAGCGCTGGTACTCCGCGGTCGCCTGCGCCGACTCGACCTGGCGTCGCACGCCGCCGAACACGTCCGGCGCATAGGAGACGTTGAGCGATGCCGAGGTGACGCCGTACACGGTGCTCGCACTGCCAGCTCCACTCGATGCTCCCGAGGCCCGCTGCTGCTGGCCCGAGCCGTTGGCGCTCAAGGTCGGGAACAGGCCGCCCTGCTGGGCATAGAAGTTCTCTCGCGCCTGGCGGAGGGCTGCCTGCGCGGCATCGACGTCGGGGTTGGCCTGCAGCGACTCCTTGATCAGCGTGTCGAGTTGCGACGAGTGAAACAGCGTCCACCATTCGCCGGGAATGTCCTTGTCGGCCGCGAAGCTCTGCGCCCCGCCGCCGGGGCCGGCGGCCGAATTGGTTTGCGGTGCAAGCGATTCGGGCGTGTAGCCGGTGGCCTTGGGCTTGTCGGGCCGCACGAAGTCGGGCCCGGAAGAGCAGCCGACGAGTATCGCCGCCGAGAAGACCGCAAGCAGGGCCAACATGAAGACGGTGAGGAAAGGCGAACGCAGACGCATACTGGACTCAGCGATTGCTATGGGGCGGAGGCGGCAAGAGCGGCGCGGCAGATGGCTTCGGTATGCTCGCGCACCACGAGCTTCATGAGGCGCACGCTCTCGGCGTCGAGACCGGCGCCGGCCAGAACGGGGCGCTTGTTGTTGTTGCAGAAGATGACGACCTGGCCGATCAGCGCCAGCGTACGGAAGGTCATCTCCTGGTCGGTGACGGACTTGCCGTGGAGCCGGGCGAACAGGCCGAGGCAGGGATTGAAGATCTGCCGCATGCCGTTTTCGTGGAGGATGTCGAGGCCGGGCGTCTCCTCGATCTCGGCGCGGGCAAAAATGAGGCGGCGACTCTCGACCTGCGTGCCGCTGGTCACCAGGACCACGAAGGTCTCGAGCATCTCGCAGAGGAGAGCGGCGAGTTCCTTGCGCGGTGTCTCGGGGGCAACGAGGGCGCCCTGCACACGCGGCGCCAGCGAGGCCATATGCCGGTCGGTATCGGCGGCGATGTCCTCGATGACCGCGCGGTAGAGGCCTTCCTTGTTGCCGAAATAGTACTGGATGGCCGGCAGGTTGACGCCGGCGCCCTCTGCGATCTGGCGGGTGCTGGCGCCCTCGTAGCCCTGAGCCGCGAACAGATCGAGCGCGGTCTCCAGGATGCGCCGACGGGTATCCTCGCCGCGGGCTTGGACGGTCGGACGGCGGCGGCTGGTCGGCGGAATGTCGGTCATGAGACCCTGAACGATGTTAAGTCAGGGCTTCATAATATCACTCGATATACTATGTCAATCGATAGATATTATCTCTATCCACGCAGATTGCTGGCAAAGGCAAGGTCACCCGCACGGTCCAACGACCACAGTTTGGCCAATAGCCTGGCTGCCCCCGCCTCGCCGATCACTGGGATCGCGAGTTCGTTGAACTTGGCGTCGAGTTGCTTGTCCGATAGCGGCAGATCGGGGTCGCCGACACGGTGCGGCTGGAAATGTTCGAACACCTTGCCGCCCTTCAACTCGACTCTGAGTCGCGCCGCACGCTGGCGCGGAAAGAGCTTGTCGATCTCGGGATCCAGCGCGACGGCGATGCTCTTCATCAGATCGCCGACCTGGGAATCAGAAAGGCGTTTCGGCGTGTAGGCATCGAGGCGGATGCTGCCATGGATCAGCGCGCTCGCGACCAGGAACGGCAGGCAGAACTTGGCCGCGGCCGGTGTGCCGTGAAGGTAGTTGCCCGTGACATCGACGGTCGCCGAATAGCCGCCGACCTGGATGGAGACGATATCGGACGGGACGAACTTGTGCACCGCCTGCAGCGCCAGCGCGCCGTCGATGGCCGCGAAAGCATGGCCGCAGCAGCCGTGATTCTTCACCGTGATGCGCTGGGTGTTGTAGGCGCGGCCGAGATCGGCGGTGGCCGCCGCCCAGTCGGGCTTGTTGCTCATGGCCTCGCCCATCCCACCCGGCGCATCGAGGATCGCGGGGGCGCCCAGCAAGCCGTGCTCGGCCGAGAGCGCCGCCAGGACGCCGACATCGGCGGCGTGGCCCGCATGCAGCGGCTTGGACAGCGAATCGCCACGGAACGCCTGCTGCAGGCCGGCGGCGAAGGTCGCTACCGAGGCCAGCGCATGCATGTGCTGCCTCGCATCGAGACCGACCAGCAGACCGGCGGCCGCAGCGGCGCCGAACGGGCCGATGGTGCCGGTATTGTGCCAGTACTTGTAATGCGCCCGGCCCATCGCGGCGCCGATGCGCGTCGAAACCTCGTAGCCCGCGACCACGGCGCGCAGGAAGGCATCGCCCGTCGCCCGGCGCGCTTGGCCGACCGCCAAAGCGGCGGCAATGGTCGGGCTGCCAGGATGATAGATGGCAGGCGCATAGATGTCGTCGAACTCGACGGTGTGCGAGGCGGTGCCGTTGATCAGGGCGGCGGCGCGCACCGACGCGCGACGGCCCAGCAACAACGTCGCCTCGCCATGGTCGAGTTCGTCGCCGAGCGCCTTCTCGAGCATCGTGGCGGGCGCCTCGACCGCGCCCGGCAGTGTGGTCGCGTACCAATCGATGACGCAACGCTTGGCCGCGTGCATCACCTCGGCCGGCAGATTCGCCCGCGTGACGGAGGCGGCGTATTCGCCGAAACGCTCGGCGGCAGTGGTGTCGAGAGATGGGGCGGCGGTCTGGGTGTCGGGCATTTGATCATTCTCCCATCGACGACCCCACCGCCGCAACGCTAGCTTGCCGCCGATGTTCTCCTTTACCTATGTCTGGCCCTACATGGGCATGGGCGCGGCGTTGCTGCTGGCGCTGCTGCTGGTGACCGATCTCCTGCGCAGCGATCGCAGCATCCCGCGTTGGCGGGATCTTCCCTGGCTCGCCTGGGCAGGCATGCTGGTCTATCTCGTCCACCAGTTCGAGGAGCACGGCATCGACGCCGAAGGCAGGCACTACGCCTTCCGCGCCTTTCTCTGCGCCGGCGTGGGCTTTGCCGATCCGAAGACCTGCCTCGTCCCTTACTCCTTCATCACGTCGGTGAATGTCGCGGCCGTCTGGCTGGCCGGCCCAGCGGCAGCGCTGCTCGGGCGGCGCTGGCCCGCCCTTGCACTCAGCTACTTCTCCATCCCCTTCATCAACATGTTCGCCCATGTCGGCCCGAGCCTGGCCGGGGGCGCCTATAATCCCGGCGAAGCGACGGCCATCGTGCTCTTCCTGCCGCTGTCGCTGTGGGCGTTCTACGTGGCGCTCACCCGCTACCGGCTGGGCTGGCGCGCCATCATCGCCACGATCGTGGCGGGCATCGTCCTGCATGCGATCCTGATGGGATCGCTGATCGCCTTCCTGCGCGGCCTGATCGGCAGCGACCTGCTGGACGTGATCCAGTACGTCAATCCGGCGATCGCCGGCCTGATCGTCTACCTCGCGACCCAGAAACGGACCGCCTAGACGCTCCGCAGTCGGCTCAACTTTTCAAATTTGGCCCAACTCGACGCAGAGAAAT
>JAUXST010000728.1 GCA_030679805.1 Reyranella sp.
GCCTCGCCCGGTCCGCCCGGGGCAATTCCCCCACGAAAATCCAGTAAATCCAGGTCAATCACGCGAGGGGCGTTGGGCACTGTCCGAGCCCGCCCGAAAACCTGCTCGACGTCATGGAGGGTGGCGAGGAGCCCGTCCGCCGACAGATCCGTGTCCACTTCGATCACGGCGTTCTGGTACCAGGGTTGGTCGGATGCCGGCACCGGCGCAGTTCTGAACCAGGCAGATATCCGCAGGACACGCACGCCGCGCCGCCCAAGATCTCGGAAGGCAGCCTCCAGTGTCTGGCGGGGCGATCCATAGGACGGGTGATCCAGATTTGCGCCGACGCCTATGAAAATGGAATGTCGCCCGATATTTTCCACCAGAGATAGCCTCCAACCCCTTGTGATCTATGAGATAATGCCTTAGTCTTGATGTACTATAAGAGGGTGCAGGTTAGGCACCTCCTATCACAAAATAAATTTTTCGCTCCCTCTGCGCATATTCTTCTAAAGGGATAGCCGCCATGAAAGGCAATTTTTACGACAACGAGCGGGTCGCTCTCTTCATCGACGGCGCCAATCTCTATTCCGCCGCACGAGCCCTCGGCTTCGACATCGACTACCGCCGGCTGCTGAAGGTGTTTCGCGAGAAAGGCCGTCTGGTCCGTGCCTACTACTACACGGCCCTGGTGGAAGATCAGGAATATTCGCCGATCCGTCCGCTGATCGATTGGCTCGACTACAACGGCTACACCATGGTCACCAAGCCGACCAAGGAATTCACCGATGCCATGGGCCGCCGCAAGATCAAAGGCAACATGGATATCGAGCTCGCCATCGACGTGCTCGAAATGGCCGAGCATCTGGACCACGTGATCCTGTTCTCCGGCGACGGCGATTTCCGCCGGCTCGTCGAGGCCGTGCAGCGCCGCGGCCTGCGCGTGTCGGTCGTCAGCACGATCAAGTCCTCGCCGCCGATGGTGGCGGATGAGCTACGGCGGCAGGCCGACGATTTCATCGAACTCTCGGAGCTGGCCCCTTTGATCGCCCGCAACCCTTCGGAGCGCGCCGCGCGCCCTGCGGCAGGCGCCTCGCTCAACGGCCGCGAAACGGATGGCGATCCCGACGACGCCCCATCCGAGTCGCTGATGCGTTCGGCCTAAGCGCCCGCGGTCCCGTGGCTGCGCCACGTTTCGAGGAGCCGCCGCTCGACTGTCCGCGCTGCCCCAGGCTCGTTGCATTCCTGGACGAGCTTCGTGCCCTCCATCCCGACTGGAAAAACGCCCCGGTCCGTTCGTTCGGCGCGCTGGATGCGCGCCTGCTGATCGTTGGACTGGCGCCGGGGATGCGTGGCGCCAACCGCACCGGCAGGCCCTTCACCGGCGACTATGCCGGTGATCTCCTCTACTCCACCTTGCTCAAGTTTGGCTTCGCCGTCGGCACCTACGGAGCCGATCCAGCCGACGGGCTGCGCCTGGCCGACTGCCGGATCGCCAATGCCGTGCGATGCCTGCCGCCCGAGAACAAGCCCGTGCCGGCCGAGTTCACGGCTTGCCGGCCGTTCCTGCAGTCGGAGATCGCTTCCATGGCCAGCGCCAGGATCATCCTGGCTTTGGGCAAGGGCGCGCACGACCAGACCTTGCGGGCGCTCGCCGCCCGACCGGCCAGCAGCTATCCCTTCATCCACGGCCGGCTGCATACACTCCCGAACGGACTGTTGCTCGCCGACAGCTATCACTGCTCGCGCTACAACACGAACACCGGGCGCCTGACGACGGCGATGTTCCACGACGTCTTCGCAGAGATCCGTCGGGTTCTGCCCGCAGCCTAGCGAAGGGCCGCCTCAACAGCCTCGGTGATCTCGCCGGACCCAGGCCGCACCCGGCTCGGCCAGGCGCCGAGCAGACTGCCGTCCTTGCCGATCAGATACTTGTGGAAGTTCCACTTGGGCGCAGCGCCTTCGCCTGCCTGAGCGGAAATCCACCCATAGAGCGCGTGAGCGTCCGGTCCGATGATCTTCTGCTTGACGGTGAGCGGAAAGGTGATGCCGTACATGCTCTCGCAGAACTTGGCGATTTCCGCCTCGCCACGCGGCTCCTGCGCGCCAAAGTCGTTCGAGGGCACGCCCAGCACCACGAGCCCCT
>JAUXST010000730.1 GCA_030679805.1 Reyranella sp.
CCACGGCGCCCAGGCCAAATGGTTCGAGCACCAGACCCATCTCGGCGAGCTCGGCGGCGCGGGCGGCGAGCCGTCGCGCACCGTCCTCGCCCAGCTCGACCACTTCGGGCAGCAGCAGCGCCTGGCGCTTCACACCATCGGCCTCGAGCTGGTTTTTCAACCTCTCGTGCAGCAGGCGCTCGTGGGCAGCGTGCTGGTCGACGATGACCACGCCCTGATCGGTCTGGGCCACGATATAGGTCTCGTGCAACTGGGCCCGCGCGACGCCCAGCGGATAGTTGCCGTTGGCAATTTCTCCTGCCGGCATCTCGACTCGCGCCGAGAGGCCGTCGAGGGGCGCCATGAACTGCGCCGCGGCCTCGGCGAGACCGCGCGGGACCGAGGAGCCGGTCCAGGTGCCGCCGCCCATCGGCAATGGATTGCTGTAGCCTGTATGCGGCCGGAAGGCGCCCAGCGCCGCGTCGGACACCGTTGTACTGGCGCGGTGGCCGGCGGTGGAGAGCGCCGTGCGTAGCGCGCCCACGATCAGGCCGCGCACGATACCGGCGTCGCGGAAGCGGACTTCGGTCTTGGCGGGATGCACGTTGACGTCGACCATCTCGGCCGGCGCTTCGAGGAACAGCGCCACCATGGGATGACGGTCGCGCGCCAGGAAATCCTGGTAGGCGCCGCGCACGGCGCCAGCCAGCAGCTTGTCGCGCACCGGCCGCCCGTTGACGAAGAGATACTGGTGCTGCGAGGTCGGCCGGTTGAGCGTCGGCAGGCCGGCGAAGCCCGTTAGCCGGAAGCCTTCGCGGTTGGCATCGATGGCCAGTGCATTGTCGGCGAATTCGCGGCCCATGATGGCGCCGAGCCGTTCGAGCCGCCCTCCCTTGTCTCCCTGGCCATCGCCCTGGAGCAGCGACGGATTGGCCGCGGCCAGGTCGATCAGCGCCCGTTCCTCACTTTCGAGGCGAAAGGCGATCGTGGGATGGGCCATCGCGAGGCGCCGCATCGCATCGGCGACGTGACCCGACTCGGTGCGCGGCTCCTTCAGGAACTTCAGGCGAGCGGGCGTGGCAAAGAAGAGATCTCGCACCTCGACCCGCGTGCCGGAGGGATGCGCGGCAGGTTTGGGCTCTCCCTTGGCACCGCCATCGATCTCGAGGCTCCAGGCAGACTCCGCACCTGATGGCCGCGAGGTGATGGTGAAGCGGCTCACCGAGGCGATCGAGGGCAGCGCCTCGCCACGGAAGCCCAGCGTGTTGATGTGCGTGAGATCGTCGTCGGGCAGCTTGGAGGTGCAGTGCCGTTCGACGGCGAGCTGCAATTCCTCGGCGCTCATGCCGACGCCGTCGTCGACCACCGAGATGAAGGTGCGGCCGCCCTCCTTCAGGGTGACGGCGATACGATGGGCGCCGGCGTCGATGGCGTTCTCGACCAGTTCCTTGACCGCACTCGCCGGGCGCTCGACCACCTCGCCCGCGGCGATGCGGTTCACCAGGGTTGTGGGAAGACGACGGAGGAGAGGCGCGCTCATGGCGCCGCCATCTTAGGGCTTACGCCCTGTGGACGGTATGCGGGCGGAAAGATACTGGCGCGTCAGGACCTTGCCCTCTTCGACGGCCGGCTGGTCGAAAGCATCGATCTTCCAGAGATGGGCGGCGAAAATCGTTTCCAGGATGAAATGCATCATCAGCGCGCCGATCGTGCGCTCGTCGACCTCGGCCACGCGGATGACGCGCGTCGGTCGGCCGGCCTTGACCGTGGTGGCAGCCGTCGCATCGGCCTCGGCCTGCAGGAGATCGCCCATGGTCCGGCCGGCGAGGTAATCGAGGGCCTTGTCGGCGCCCGGCTGCAACACTGGCCCCTGGCCTGCCGTATCCTGGATCAGGAAGGTAAAGAGCTTGTCGGCCGGCCCGCCGAGATAGAGCTGGACCTGGCTGTGCTGATCGACGGTGCCGAGCGCCACGGCCGGGGTCGTGCCGTTGCCGTCCTTGCCGAGACTCTCGGCCCAGATCTGCCGGTACCAGAAGGCGAAAGTATTGAGCCGGTCGACATAGGGCATCAGCACCGTGATGTTGATGCCCTTCTCGCGGGCCAGCCCGACGGACAGGGCAGCACCGATCGCCGGGGCGATGCCCGTGGCGTCGTTGGCCGCCAGTACCGGATCGAGGACGCTGGCCGCCCCCTCGCGCACCGCGGCGCAATCGAGGCCTGCGATCATCGCCGGCAGCATGCCGACCAGCGATAGCGCCGAAAAGCGCCCGCCGATCTTCGGATCGTGCTCGATGATAGTACAGCCCATGCCGGTGGCGAGCCGGCGCAGCGGATTGTCGGTGGCTTCGGTGATGGCCAGCACATTGGACGCGAGTGCAGACCTGCCGGCCTTGGCTTCGAGCGCTGCCACCAGGGTCAGAAAGGCCGCGATCGTCTCGGGCGTGCCGCCCGACTTGGAGATCGGAATGAACCCGGTGCGATCGAGCGGCAGGCGCTCGATCAATCCGGCAAACGTCGCCGGATCGACGTTGTCCATGAACCAGAGCTTGGGTCGCCCCTTGAGCGGACCGAAACCCTGGTCCTTCAGTGCCACCAGTGTCTTGCCGCTCAAGCTCGAGCCGCCCGAGCCCATGACCACGACGTGCTCGAATTTGGCGAAGCGATCGGCGTGGGATTTGAGCGCCGCGAGGTCGTCGCGGCGCGCCGGCAGCTTGAGCAGCGGCAGCTCATTGCTGTCGTGCCAATGACGAATCTTGTCGAGGGCTGGCCGCAGTTCGGCCATCGCACGATCGAGGCTGGCACGGGAAAGGCCCTTGGCGCCAACCGAAGCATCGAGGGCGTCATCGATGACGTGTGTGTAAAGCATCGGGAAACCTCTAGGGATCTGCCGTAACGCCGACCGGCTTGCCGACGACCACGATCGTCATTGCCTCGTCGCGCAGCAGACGACGGGCGACCCGGCGGACATCGTCGAGCTTGACGGCGCCGATCAGCGCGGTGCGTTTGGTCAAATGGTCGGACGGCAGGCCGTCGATCTGCAGGGATTGCATCAGGCCGGCGATCGAACCCGACGAATCGAGCGACAGCGCCAAGGCGCCGTTGAGGTAGGTCTTGGCGTCGGCGAGTTCCTGCTCGGTGATGCCCTCGGTGCGCAGGCGCACGAACTCGGCCCGGATGACGCGTATGGCCTCGGCAACGCGCTCGTTGGCGCTCGCCGTCGAGATGACCAGCAACGCCGCCCGTTTGTAGGTGCGCAACGCGGTCGATACGCCGTAAGCCAGTCCACGTTTGTCGCGCACCTCGTAGAACAGCCGTGACTGCTGTCCACCGCCGCCCAGGACATGATTCATCACCACGGCGGCGTACCAGTCGGGATCGTCGCGAGCGATGCCGGGCAATGCCATCAACGCGGTGCTTTGCGGCACCGGCCGCTCGACGACGAGGGTGCGCGGCCTCGTCGGCGGCTTCCATTCCGGCGGCAGCGGCGGCACCGTGCCGACGACGAGGCTGCCGAAAGCCCGGTCGAGCTGACGGGCGAGTTCGGCCTCGCCGATATCGCCGACCGCCGACACGATCAGGCCACCGCGCAACATCAGCGCCGCCGCACGGCGCTTGAGCATCGCCGGCGTCAACGTCTTCAGGTCCTCGCGCGTCCCTTCGGGATCGGCAGCGTAGGGATGGCCCGCAAACAAAGTGGCCATCAGGGTACGGCCGGCAACGGACTGCGGCCGCTGATCGGCCTGGTTGATCAGCGCGATGGTCTGCGCGCGGCGCTGCTCGACCATGTCGGCGTCGAAGCGCGGCTGCGTGAGCGCCAGCCGCAGCAGCTCGAAGCCTTCGTCGCGGTTGGTGGACAGGACGCGCAGCGACCCGCTCAGCCGGTCGAGTGACGCGCCAAAGCCGAGCGAGGCGGCGGCATCCTCCTGGCGCCGGCGAAACGCCTGGGCATCGAAGGGACCCGCACCGTCGGTGAGCAGGGCTGCCATGAGGCTGGTCACGCCCGACTGACCTGCGGGATCGGAGGCCGTGCCACCGGCGAACGAAAAGGACAGCGCCACTACAGGCGCGCTCTTGTCCTCGACGAGCCAGGCCTTGATGCCGAGCGGCGTGGTCACTTCCTTGATGTCGATCGCACCGGCGCCGGCTGCGGGCAGCCACGCCAGCACGGCCACGAGGGCGGCCACGGCCGCGCGGCACAGGCTGCGCGTCATCGACTGCCCTCCGCAGGTGTCAGCAATGACGTCACCGCGCCTGAGTCCCGCCAGACGAGCTGGGCGGCGGCAGCGACATCGGCCGGCGTCACCGCGGCGATGCGCTCGGGCCAGGCGTCGATGTCGGCCATGGTCCCACCGGTGCTCAGCAAGGCACCGTA
>JAUXST010000754.1 GCA_030679805.1 Reyranella sp.
CAGGAACCCGAAGAAGAAGCCGACGGCGCAGAGAGAGAATGCCACCGGATAACCGATGATCATGAAAACGACGAGGCCGCCGAACATCAGCGGCGGCATCCAATCCAAGGGGATCATTGCGTCGGCCTCTCGTAGTGCGCTTCGAGACTGTCGACGGCGTAGTCGTTCAGGAACGCGACGCGTTTGATCAGTTCGGAAAGCCCTTGCAGCGCCACCAAGGCAAAGCCCACGGGCAGCACCAGCTTGATCGGCCAGCGCAGAAGCCCGCCGGCATTCGAGGAATGCTCAAACACGTTGTAAGACTGCATGAAGAAGGGCCAGCTCAGCCAGGCCAGGATGGCGCAGGTCGGGATCAGGAAGACCAGCGTGCCGAGGATGTCGATCCACAGTTGCCCGCGGCGGCTCAAGGTCATGTAGAGAATGTCGACACGCACATGCTCGTTCTTCCTGAGCGTGTAGGCGGCGCCGAACATGACGATGACGGCGAACATGTACCACTGCACTTCGAGCCAGGCGTTCGAACTCGAATCATATGCATAGCGGATCATGGCGTTACCGGCGCTGACAACGCAGGCCAGCAGCACCAGCCAGTTGCAGACAACCCCGATTTTCTCGTTCACCGCGTCGACGATCGAGCTGAAGGACAGCAAAAGGCGCATCCATCTCCCCTAGGGCGAGTTCTTGTTTTTGGCTCCCCGTTCTCGCTGACCGGGGGCTTTCTAATAACGCGGTCCGTGGGACCACGCTAGCATTTGGGACTGTTCCGACAGCTGGCGGGGTGCGTCAAGTCGCTACATTCGGCCGGTTCTGCCTAGGTCGTAGGCAACTCCGTCCAGCCATCCGGCCCGAAGAACTCCAAGGGGCGGAAGGCGCGCTTGTAGGCCATCTTGCTCGAGTCGGCGATCCAGTAGCCGAGATAGACGTAAGGCAATCCGCGCCGGGCCGCCGCATTGGCCAGCCAGAGGATCATGTGGGTGCCGAGGCCCCGTCGAGGGTCCTGCGGATCGAAGAAACTGTAAACCGCCGACACGCCGCTCGACAGCCAGTCGACCAGACATGCGCCGACCAGGCGCCCATCGGCCGAGTCGTCGCGGAACTCGATGATCGCGGTTTCCACCGGGCTTTCCTCGACCATGGCGCGATAGTCGTCGAAATCCATGTCGGCCATGTCGCCGTCGCGATGCCGGGTCAGCACATAGCGTGAAAAAAGCGCGTACTGCTCCCCGGTCGCCAGCGGCTGGCACTCGACGGCGTGGACGTGCTCGTTCCGGCGCAGAATCCGGCGCTGGGCCCGGCTGGGTTCGAAGTCGCGCACCCGGATGCGGACCGGTACGCAGGCGCGGCAACCGTCGCACAGCGGCTTGTAGACGAAGTGGTGGGAGCGCCTGAAGCCCGCGTCGGTCAGCGTGTCGTGCTGGGAGATCGCATCCGGCCCACTCAGCTCGGTGACGAGCTTGGTCTCCAGCCGGTGCGGCAGATACGGACAGCGCATCGCCGGCGTGGTTCGGAAGAACCGGAGGGTCTGGATGTTTTGGCGGATGAACATGGATTCAGCTGAGTGAGTGTAGCCTTCCCACGGGCGAAGGAAAGCAGCCGTTCATTCGCCAATAGTCGAATCGGGCCCCTATCATCAGGCCCCGGGGGATCTGCCGGCCATGCGGCGGATGGGGATCATGGCGAGTCGCGCCAGCTTGGGCAGCAGCCACGCCAGCAGGGCGACGAAAGCGGCCAGAAGACACAGGAATGTGATCGGGTGGGCGATCGCCAGTGCCAGGCCGCCGATTACGGTGACATCCTCGGTGAGCGAGGCGGCGACGTTGCTGAAGGGTTCAGGCGATGTGTTGATGAGGGCCCGCGAGCCGGTCTTGGCGATGTGCGTGCCCGCCGCCAGGGTGCCGCCCAGCAGCCCGGCGATGATCGCGATCTCGGGGCTGAGCCCGCCCGCGGCACCATAGGCCAGCAGGAAGCCCGCCGGAATGCGCACGAAGGTCTGCAGCACGTCGTTGATGCTGTCGACGTAGGGAATCTTGTCGGCGAAGAAGTTGAGCGCGAACAGGAGCGCCGCCACCCCGATGACCCAGGGCGAGGCCAGCACCTGCAGATCGTGCGGAAGGCCCACCAGCCCCAGGCGCTGGGCCATGCCCAGGACCAGCACCGCGGCATAGGCGTTGAGGCCGCTCGCCCAGCCGGCGCCGAGGGCCACGGCAATCGCGGCTAGGGTCTCGGCGCTCATGGGGTGATCGTCAAAGGGCGCGCCGGGCCTTGAGCGCGGTCGCCAGCGTGCCGTCGTCCAGCCAGTCGAGTTCGCCGCCGACCGGCACGCCGTGGGCGAGGCGGGTGAGCGGCACGTCCAGTTCGGCCAGCCGTTCGGCCAGATAGTGCGCGGTGGTCTGACCATCGACGGTGGCGTTGGTCGCCATGATCACTTCGCGGATGCCGCCTGCGCCGACCCGCTTCACAAGGGCTGCGATGTTGAGTTCTTCCGGCCCGATTCCGTCGAGGGCCGACAGCGAGCCGCCGAGCACGTGATAGCGGCCGGGAAATATCTTGCCGCGCTCCATGGCCCAGAGATCGCCCACGTCCTCGACCACGCAGAGCAACCCGGCGTCGCGCTTGGGATCGGCGCAGATCGAACAGGGATCGACGGTGTCGAGATTGCCACAGGCCGAGCAGGCCCGGATCGCCCGCGCCGCGTCCGACAACGCCGCACTCAGCGGCTGCATCAGCGTCTCTCGCTTCTTCAGCAGATGCAGTGCCACGCGGCGGGCGGAACGCGGGCCGAGGCCGGGCAGGCGGCCCAGCAGCTGGATCAGCCGTTCGATCTCGGGACCAATCATTTGAAACTTGGCATCGAGGGCTTGAAGCTAGAGTTTGAAGCCGGGAGGCAGCGGCAGGCCGCCGGTGATGGTCTTCATCTGCTCCTGGACCGTCTGCTCGACCTTCGTCCGGGCGTCGTTGGCGGCGGCCAGGATCAGATCCTCGACCACGCCCTTGTCGGCGGGCACGAACAGCGAGGAGTCGATCTCGACGCGGCGGGTCTCGTTCTTGCCGTTCACCGTGACCTTGACCAGGCCGGCGCCGGAGGTGCCGACGATCTCCAGCCGCTCGAGCGTCGCCTGCATCTCCTGCATCTTCTGCTGCATCGCCTGCGCCTGCTGCATCAGGCCGCCAAGGTCCTTGAGTTTGTCGAACATCAGAACTCGCTTTCGGGAATGTCGTCGTCCGCGGGATATTCCTCGGCCGGTGGCGGTTCCTCGCCGGGAGGGCCCGAGAGGCCCGCTAGAAGCGAGGTCTGCTCGCCCTTGCGGCGAACCGCCTCGAGCTTCGCCCCGGGGAAGGTCTTCAGGATGGCCTGCACCAGAGGGTTGCCCTCGGCTTGGCTTCGAAGATCGTCGGCCTTGGTGGCCTTTTGGGCAACGAGCGTCGGCTTGCCGGCGTCGCTCGAGACCGAAGCGATCCAGCGCCGCCCGGTCCAGCGGCTCAGGCATTCGCTCAACCGGTGAGCGAGATCGGGCGGCGCCTGTGGCTCGGGCCGGAACTCGATCAGGCCAGGCTCGCAGCGCACCTCGTGCACATGGTGCATCAGGTAATTGACCAGACGCGCCTCGCGCTTGGTCTCGAACAGCGCCACGACCTCGGTGAAATTCCGGGGCGCTGGCAAGGCTTCCGCCGGTTGGACCCCCATCATCAAGGGGGCCTGCGCC
>JAUXST010000770.1 GCA_030679805.1 Reyranella sp.
TGCGCAGCGGCATGTGCACCTTCCGCGTCGGGCCCCAGCTCGCCGACTATCCCACCGGCTTCTACCGCCGCGAACTGCTGCCGGTCGGCGAGCACGTGCCCGGCCCCGCCATCATCCTGCAGATGGATTCGACCACCGTCGTGCCACCGCACTACACTTTCGAAGCCGACGGCGCGGGCAATTTGATCGTCCGGAAGTCTAATGGTTGAGAAGCGTACTGACCCGACCCTTCGAGACGGCGCTACGCGCCTCCTCAGGGTGAGGTGTTTTTGGTCGTTCCATTATGACCTCATCCTGAGGAGCGGCCCGAAGGGACGCGTCTCGAAGGATGGGCAGCACGAAGGAAGAGCGTCATGACCACCGCCCCCCGCCGCCAGCCCGCGCTGAAACCCGACCGCATCGACCCGATCACCAGCAGCGTGATCCAGGGTGCGCTGGAAAACATCGCCGTCGAGATGGGCTACAAGCTCATGCACATGAGCTACTCCTCGATCATCCGCGAGTCGGAGGATTTTGGCGCAGCTCTGGTCGATGCCGAAGGAAGAGGCCTCGCGGAATCGGCACAATCGACGCCGCTGCAGTCCGGCCCGATCCCGGGCTACGTGCGCGGCATCCAGCGAATCATGGCCGCGCGCGGCGAGACCATCCGCCCCGGCGACGTCATCATGCACAACGACGCCTACTCGGGCGCGAGCCACGGGCCCGACGTCGCCTTCATCGTGCCGGTGTTCGTCCAGGGTCGGCTGATCGCCTTCGCCGCCACCACGGCGCATCACCTCGACATCGGCGCGCTCTCGCCGGGTTCGTGCGGCATCGTCGAGGCGATCGACGCCTACGCCGAGGGCCTGCAGTTCAAGGCGATCAAGGTCTACGACCGCGGCGTCAAGAACGACATGGTCTGGCAGATCGTGCGCGACAACATCCGCGCATCGGACCTCGTGGTGGGCGACATGGATGCCCAGATCGCCGCCGCCCGCATCGGCGCCGACCGCATGGTCGAGCTGGTCGAGCGCTACGGCCTAGAAACCTTCGAACTCGCCTGCACCGCCTTGATGGATCACGCCGAGCGGTTGATGCGCCAAGCCATCGCCAAGCTACCCGACGGCGTCTATCGCGCCGAGACGGCGATCGACGGCTACCTCGACAGCGACGATCCCACCAAGAAGGAACTGCCGATCGTCGTCACCATCACCAAGAAGGACGAGGAGCTGGTGGTCGACCTCACCGGCACCGCACCTCAGGTGCCCGACCGGCCGATCAACATGCCGCTGGAAGGCACGGCCGATATCGCCATCTGGCTCACGATACGTTCGGTGCTGCTCGACACCGAGATTCACGGACACATCCCGGTGAACGCGGGCCTGATCCGGCCGATCACGATCATCGCGCCCAAGGGCTGTCTCGCCAACCCGACCTTCCCCGCGCCCACGATCGCGCGCTTCTGCCCGGGCAACCAGCTTGCCGACACGG
>JAUXST010000775.1 GCA_030679805.1 Reyranella sp.
AAGCGCTCGCCATAGTCGTGCCGCATGCCCCAGATGCTCTCCGGCGGGATCGGCTTTTCGATCGCCTCGAGCTTGTCGGCGAGGCTCTCTTCGAGCGCGCGGCGGACGCGCTGGGCCTTGGTCTTGTCGAGGAGATCGTCCTGGGCGAGGAAGCGGGTGCGCGGGTTGGTCAGCGCACCACACAAAGGATGCGTGCCCGCCAGAACCCGGCGGCCGGCCCGGCTCAGCAGGTCCTCGAACTCGGCGGGGAATGCACTGGAGGGTACGCTTTTCATGTGAGGTTTTGCTCGGCCTGACGAATCCATTCGCGATCGGTCGGGTCGAGCCTGTCCACACGCCGGCCATAGATCTTGATGGCCTCGCGAAATGCCTCGTCAGCCAACCGGGATTCGCCGCTCGCCTTCATCAGCAGACCATACCGGACCTGGGCTTCCGGACCGAGAGCATATCCGATCAGCGACCCGTATTCCGTGGCGGCCTCGCCGGAACGGCCGAGCATTTCGAGACAACGCGCGTAGATCATATGTCCCTCGCGCGACTGGTACCCCGGGTTGTCTCGTTGCAAATTGTCGAGCGTGTCCAGAGCGTCCTGAAAATCGCCCTTTCCGAAAAGGCCCCGGGCCAAGCCGATGAGCAGTGCAGCATCGGTGGCATGTGGCCCCGCCAGAGCTGACCGATAGAGCCTGATCGCATCGTCCCACTGACCGCGCTTGATGCACTCCTCTGCCACGAAGCGCTTGTTGTCCGCTGACTCCACGGTCTCGAGGTTCGTCGCATGTTCCCGCAACATCCGGTCCGGATCGATCTTGTCGACCACCTTCTTGAGGGCAGCCTGTGCAGTGCGGCTGCTTTGCGCTGCCGGAAGGACTTCGAAGAGCAGATACGCCACGGAGCCGATTCCGGGCAGCATCACGAGAATCATCAGCCAATAGTTTATTCGGCCCGTCTTGATGGCATGAAAAATACAGCCAAAGTAGAGCAGCGCCCCGAGGAGACCCAAAATCGGCATGTTCGATCCGTACGATTTAGGCCACGCCTAACACATCGTATGGTTGTATTGAACAATATTATTCGCGCGATGGAGACTCTGGAAGCACTGCCCGACCGGGAGAGGTCAGGATCCGCATGCCAAACCACAGAATGCCACGCCGGGTGACGCGGCGCACCTTCCCATGAAAGCATTTCCACTGCGCTCACAAGAAACGACCCAGGAGGAAGTCCCATGGACGTCGGCATGATGATGGTGTTCGCCAGCTACGGCTGGGACAACTGCCCCGATGCGCGCGTCTGGGACGAGGAGATTCGCCTCGCCCGCATCGCCGCCGATTCGGGCTTCGACTGCCTGTGGTCGGCCGAGCACCACTTCAACGACTACTCGTTCGTCCCCGACAACCTCGCCCTCATGACCCATCTGACGGCGCTCTGCCCGAACATCGACGTCGGCACCGCGGCCGTGATCCTGCCCTGGCACGATCCGCTGCGCGTGGCCGAAAACGCCGCCGTCCTCGACATGCTGAGCAAGGGCCGCCTGCGCCTCGGCATGGGACGCGGCCTCGCCCGGCGCGAATTCAACGCCTTCCGTCTCAGCATGGACGAATCGCGTGGACGCTTTGATGAGGCAGCACCCATGATCATCGAGGCGCTGAAAACCGGCTTCATGGAAGGCGACGGCAAATACTACAAACAGCCGCGCATCGAGATCCGGCCGCGACCGCAGAACTCCTTCGACGGCCGCATCTATGCCGTGGCCTCCAGCGAGGACTCGATCGACTCGGCCGCCAAGCTCGGCGCCCATATGGTGATGTTCGCCGACCGGCCGTGGGAGATGCGGGCGCCGATGATCGAGAAGGGCCGCGAGCTGCACGCCAAGTATCACGGCACCGCGCCGCCCAGCGTCATGCTGACCGAGTTCTGCGTCTGCGGTCCCGACAGCGCCACGATCGAGGACGAAGCCCGCCGCTACCAGGGCAAGTTCGTCGAGAGCAATTTCTATCACTACGAATTCCTGGGCGAGCACTTCAAGACGGTAAAGGGCTACGACTCCTACCAGCAGAAGGCCGAGATCGCGCGCAAGGGCGGCATCGAGGGCGCGGTGACGGGCTTCATGCAGGCGGCATCCTGGGGCACGCCCGACAAGATCCTGCGCGGCCTGGAGGCGCGCCGGAAGCTCCTCGGCGACTTCGAGATGAACGTCGCCTTCCGCTTCGGCGGCACACCCTACGAAGTCTCCGAGCGCGGGCTAAATCTGTTCGCCAAGGAAGTGCTGCCGGTACTCAAATCATGGGGACCGGTCGAGGCAGCGCAGGCGGCTTAGCGGAAATCATGTCGTCGCGGGCGGGGTAACCCCCGCCCTGAAGCGTAGCGAAGGACCTCGCCGACCGACCAGACAAGGACTGTCGGCACCGAGTCCGTGGCCGACGTGAGGTCCTTCGCTACGCTCAGGACGACAAGCATTGATGACAGGCGTGGGCTTCCTCCTCTAAAGAGCCGCATGCCTTTCGCCTCGCTGCGCG
>JAUXST010000780.1 GCA_030679805.1 Reyranella sp.
GGATAGGAGGAAGGGATGTCATTTTACGATCAGAACCGCCCGTTCGGGGTGCGGCAAAACCCGCCGGTCGACGGCCTCAGCTGGTCCGAGGCGGCCTATTACAAGCGGATCAACGGCGAGGGATTCCACCCGCCCGCCCACATGCGCGGCATGACCCTGGCGCAGCTGGAGGCCAAGGCCCGCGAGGAGACCCGGGAGCAGCGCGAGGCCCAGGAGGCGCGCGAGAGCGCGGCGCGCATCGAGAACGCGCCCAAGGCGATCGAGCGCGCGCTGCTCGACGGTCCCTCCCCGAAGCGCGCCCTGCCGGCGCAGCGCGGCTGGCGCCTCAGGGTGCGCTTCCTCAACAATTTCCGCCGCTGCGGCAGCTATCGCGAGGCCGCGGCCCGCATCGGCGTCGACGAGAGCACGGTGCGGCGCTGGCGCGCCAAGGATGAGGGCTTCCGCAAGCGCTGCGACGAGATCGTCGCGGAGCGCTACCGGCAGAATGCGGACGATCTCAAATTGCGCGCCGGCGAGCCCCGCACGCGGCCCCATTTCTTTCGCGGCAAACAGATCGGCGAGCATGTCGTGCACGACGACCGCGCGCTGATGTTCCTGCTGAAGCTGGAAGACGGCCAGCGCGCCCGGGCGGAGGCTCGCGCCGAGCGACAGGAGCAGCGCGCTCACGAGATCCGCCTGCGCGAGATGGAGATCGAGGTGCGGCGCCCCCGGACGGAGACGGCCGCAAAGCCCATTCCTGAAATGCACGCTTCTGCCGCGCACGAGGAAGATGCAGCGGCCGAGGAATACGCAAGCTGGTTCAACGGCTTGGTGCCGGTTCCGGCGGACATCGCACCTCCACAGGTCGTGGAGGCGGCCTCTGCGGACTCGCCGGGGCCGTTACTTGATGGTGATTTCTGTGCTTCCGAGACCGATGAATTCGGTCTTGGCGACACCGGTCCCCGGCAGGAACGCCGGCGGATGGACCGAGCCGGTGAGGACAAGGTCGCCGGCCTTGAGGTGGCGGCCGTGACTGTTGAGCTTGTTGGCGAGCCAGGCGAGCGAGATCAGGGCGCTGCCCATGACGGCGCTGCCGAGGCCGTGGGCCAGCTCCTTGCCGTCGAGCGTTGAGCGGCCCTTGAGATGCGGGAAATCGAGCTTCTGCCAGTCCTTGATCTCGGTGCCTGTCACCAGGGCGGCCTGCAGCACGTTGTCGGCGATGCGCGCGGGGCCGGTCATCTTGGTGACGTCGACGTAGCGGTTGTCGACCAGTTCCATGCCGCAATAGAGGTTGCCGATATGGGCGCGGATGCTCTCGGCGCTGTGCGGCGCGCCGCCGGCCGGCGCGTCCTTCGAAAGGCGCGCCACCAGCTCGGGCTCGATGCCGGGCTTGAGCGGCCATCCCTTCTCGAACACCGCCCCGCTCTCGCGCAAGCCGCTCTGGTAGATGCCGGCGAAGACC
>JAUXST010000783.1 GCA_030679805.1 Reyranella sp.
CCCTCCGGCACAGGCGCTGTAAACAGCGCCGATTCGGGCCACCTCCCCCGCTTCGCGGGGGAGGTGAGAGATTGGGAGCTAACGCCCCTTCATCGGCAGGCCGCCGAGGTGCGTTCCCGCATCGACGATCAGGAATTCGCCGGTGATGTTGCTGGCGCTGGTGAGGAAGAAGATCACGGCCTCGGCCATCTGCTCGGGCGTGCCGGCCTGGCGCAGCGGCGTGGTCTGCTCCTGGGCATCGCGCAGCTTCTCGTAATTCTCCTGGCCGAGCGCGCCCAGCAGCCAGCGCGTCTGGATGAAGCCCGGGCACACCGTGTTCACGCGCACCGCCGGTCCGAACCAGCGCGCCAGCGAGAGCGTCAGCGTGTTGAGGGCGCCTTTCGAGGCGGCGTAGGGAATCGACGTGCCCACACCCATGACGCCCGCGATGCTGGAGATGTTCACGATCGAGCCGCGGTCCTGGTTCTCGTCCCACTGCTTCTTCATCGTGGGATAGACGGCGCGGCTCATCATGTAGGGGCCGGTGACGTTGACCCGGAAGATGCGGTCGAAGTCCTCCGGCGTGACGCCCTCGAGATCGCCCTGACCCTGGAACTTGGTGGTGCCGGCATTGTTGATCAGGCCGTCGATGCGGCCCCACTTGCTCATGGTCTCGGCCGCGAGCTTGCGGCAGTCGGCATCCTGGCCCATGTCGGCCTGCACGAGGATGGCTTCGACACCCTTGGCCTTCACGGCGGCGTAGGTCTCGTCGGCTTCCTTCTTGCTCTTGGTGTAGTTGATGGCGACATTCCAGCCGCGCCCCGCGAGGTCGACCGCGCATGCCGCGCCCAGCCCCGTGGCCGAGCCCGTCACGATTGCCACCTTGTTATTCTTCGCCATGTCGTTTTCTCTCCCGATATATCGCGGCACCCTTCATAGGCTAGGATAGCACCCCATGGCAGACCTGTTTTCGCTGAAGAACCGCGTGGTGTTGCTGACCGGGGCCTCGCGCGGCCTGGGCCGCGACATGGCGCTCACCCTGGCTGGCGCCGGCGCCACCGTGCTCTGCGCCGGCCGCACCGTGAAAGAGCTCGAGGGCACGGCCCGGGCCATCGCGAAGAAGGGCGGCAAGGCCCATGTCGTGCCGCTCGACATCACCAACGAAGAGGCCGTGTGCGCCCAGGTGCGGGCGATCATCCGCAAGCATCGCCGCATCGACGTGCTGGTGAACAATGCCGGCGTCACCCATCGCGAGAACATCGTCGACACGGCGACGGCGGATTTCCGCAAGGTGATCGAGACCG
>JAUXST010000788.1 GCA_030679805.1 Reyranella sp.
TCGGTGTCGCCGATATACATGCCCGGGCGCTTGCGGACGGCTTCCAGGCCACGCAGCACCTTGATCGAATCGGCGCCATATTCCTCGGCGCCCGGCGTTACGTCTTCGATATCGCTCATCTTCTCCGACTTCCCGAAAGGATTCAGACAGCCGCGATCGATCCGTCGGCTACGCACAGGATCTGCGCGCGACCACGGAGCGGCGCAAAAAGCTCGGCATCGGTGCCCGTCATCCAGCTCTGGGCGCCCAGTGCCACGACCTCGTCGAACAGCGCTACGCGGCGCTCGGCATCGAGATGGGCCGCGATCTCGTCGAGCAGTAGCAACGGCGGCCGGCCGCGCGACATCGCCACCAAGCGGGCATGGGCCAGCGAGATCGAGACCAGGACGGCCTTCTGCTGTCCGGTAGAACCCTCGGCCGCCGGCAAGTCGAGATCGAGGTGCCGTACCGCGAGGTCGCTGCGGTGCGGTCCACAGGAAGTGGTGCCGGACTCGGCGTCGCGCAAGCGGTTCGCGGCAAGGGCGGCGCGCAGGCGATCCTCGGCGTCGAGCGCCGCCATGGTATCGAGCCAGCCATCGACTTCCCCGGCCATGGCGAGCGCGGCGCGCGGGAAGGGGCCGATGCCCAGCCGCGCGGCGGCGTCGAGGCGGTGGACCGTGTCGGCGCGGGCGGCGGCCAGCGCCACACCGTGGCGGGCCATGGTGTCTTCGAGGGCGGTGAACCAGTGCGGATCGCGATTGCCTTCGCCCAGCAGCCGGGCGCGCTGACGCAGCGCGTGCTCGTAGGCCGCCACGTCGCCCGCATGCTGGGGATGCAGCGCGGTCACCAGCCGGTCGAGAAAGCGGCGGCGCTCCCCGGGGCCGTCGAGAAACAGGCGGTCGAGCTGCGGCGTCAGCCAGACGGCGGCGACATGCAGGCCGAGCACGGTCTGGCTGGCGGCGGTCCGGCCGTCGATCCGGACGACCCGGCGCGAGGGACTGCCTTCGCTGCGGCCCGGTTCCAGTCCTGTACCGATGGCGAGGCGGCCGTCCGGCGTGTCGAGCGTGGCGGCGACCGCCCAGTTCGTTGGTCCCGTGCCGGTGCCCGGCGCTTCGCCGCGGGCCCGATGGCCGACTTCGTCGAGGCGGGCGCGGCGCAATCCGCGGCCCGGCGCCAGGAACGAGAGCGCCTCCAGAAGGTTGGTCTTGCCGGCTCCGTTGCCGCCCACCAGCACCACCGGCTCAAGGCCGCAGTCGAGGCGAAGCTGACGGTAGTTGCGGAAATCGGTGAGGCGAAGCTGGCGGACGGCCATCAGTGACCGCGCGGAAGACTCGATTCGATGGGCCGGCGCGGGACCGAAGCCGACGTCGGGAGAAAGGGTACGGGTGCTGCCGGGCTGCGCGGTCATACCCGCATCGGCATGAGCACGTAGAGCGCGCTCTCGTCGGCACCGTCGCGCACCAGGGTGGGCGAGCCGGCATCGGCCATCAGGAAGCGCGCCTCGGCGCCCACGATCTGCTCGGTGATGTCGAGCAGGTAGCGCGAGTTGAAGCCGATCTCGATGGCGGCGGCCTTGTAGTCGACCTCGATCTCCTCGGTGGCGCTGCCGGCGTCGGGGCTGGTGGCCGAGAGCGTGACCATGCCCTTGGCGACCGCGACCTTGATGGCGCGCGATTTCTCCGTGGAAATGGTCGAAACGCGGTCGACGGCGTGGGCGAACTCCTTGCACGGCACGTTCAGGATCTTGTCGTTGCCGGTCGGGATGACGCGCTCGTAGTCGGGGAAGGTGCCGTCGATCAGCTTGCTGACCAGGGTGACGTTGCCGCTGGCGAAGCGGATGCGGGTGTCGGAGAGCTCGATATCGACCGAGCCGTCGCTTTCATCCAGGAGTTTGCGGACCTCACCCACCGTCTTGCGCGGCACGATGACGCCGGGAATCTCGCCGGCGCCCTTGGGCAGCGGGACTTCGACACGGGCGAGGCGGTGGCCGTCGGTGGCCACACCGCGCAACACCTGGGTGCCGCCCGACGTCGCGGCATGGAAATAGATGCCGTTCAGGTAGTAGCGGGTTTCCTCATTCGAGATGGCGAACCGCGTGCGGTCGATGATGCCCTTGAGGTCGGTGGCGGGAAGCTGGAAGCGGTGCGGAAGGTCGCCCTCGCTCATCGTCGGAAAGTCGGCCGGCGGCAGGCACTGCAGGGTAAAGCGCGAACGGCCGGCGCGGATCACTAGGCTGCCGCCGTCGGACGCCGACTCCAGCTCGACTTGCGCGCCGTCCGGCAGTTTGCGGACGATCTCGTAGAGCGTGTGGGCGGGCGCGGTCGTCGACCCGTTCTTGGCCACGTTGGCCTCGACCGATTCGGTGATGGCGAGGTCCATGTCGGTCGCCGCCAGGCTCAGCCGGCCCTTTTGGGCGGTGATCAGGACATTCGACAGAATAGGGATCGTGTTCCGCCGCTCGACCACACTCTGCACATGGGCCAGCGCCTTGAGAAGGGCCGCCCGTTCGATCGTCAGTTTCATGATTTGGTCGCTGTAACGAGGGGCCAAAAATGCGGTTTAGACACCCCGTTTCCCAGGCTGCGAAACACCCCGGCGGAACGGTCGGAGACTATACCACGCGCGCTGCCGGCGGAAAGCGATTTCGCCCGTAATTTGAGGCGTTTAGGGCCTACCCATTCCCTGCCCATTCAATGCAAACGGGGCCCCGCAAGGCCCCGTTTCACAGTCCCGGCAGGGAATTTGTCAGCCCTGCAACTGGCGCTTGAGCAGCTCGACGTCTTCCGCAATCGAAAGATCGGAAATCTTGAGTTCCTCGATCTTGCGCACGGCGTGCATGACCGTGGTGTGGTCGCGGTTGCCGAAGCGCTTGCCGATCTGCGGCAGGCTGAGCGTGGTGAGCTGCTTGGCGAGATACATCGCCACCTGGCGCGGCCGGGCGACCGAGCGGGCGCGGCGCGGCGAACTCATCTCGGCCAGCTTGATGTTGTAGTGAGCGGCCACCCGCTGCTGGATCTCGTCGACGGTGACCTTGCGGTCGGCTTGGCGCAGCAGGTCGTGCAGCACGTCCTGCGCCATTTCGACGGTGATCTCGCGGCCGATCAGCTGGCCGTGCGCGACGACCCGGTTGAGCGCGCCCTCGAGCTCGCGGATGTTGGTGCTGATCTTGTGCGCCAGGAACTCCAGCACGGCAGTCGGCACCGGCACGCGGGCGTTCTCGGCCTTGGCCTGCAGGATGCTGAGGCGCAGCTCGTAGGTCGACGAGTGGATGTCGGCCACCAGCCCGCTGCCCAGCCGCGAGCGCATGCGCTCCTCGATGTCCTGCAGCTCGCTCGGCGGCTTCTCCGAGGAGAGCACGATCTGCTTGTTCTGCTCGACCAACGAATTGAAAGTGAAGAAGAATTCGTCCTGGCTGGCTTCCTTGCCGCAGATGAACTGCACGTCGTCGACCATGAGGACGTCGACGTTGCGGAACAGCTCCTTGAACTGGCCGGTGTTCTTGGTGCGCAGCGCCTGGATGAAGCGGTTCACGAAGCTCTCGGCCGTCAGGTAGAGCACGCGGGTCTTGGGGTCGCGCTCGCGGATGGCATGCCAGACGGCATGCATCAGATGGGTCTTGCCGAGCCCGACGCCGCCAAAAATGTAGAGCGGGTTGCGTTCCGGCAGCGGCTGATCCTGCTCGGCGATGTTGCGGGCGGCGGCATAGGCGAACTCGTTGGGCTTGCCGACCACGAAGTTGGCGAAGGTGTAGCGCGCTTCCGGGCCGGAGAAGGCGTCATCGGCACCGCGGCCGATCGCCGGTCCCAGGCGCGGCATCGGCGGTTGGTAGTTCTGCGACGAGGGCAGGGGCGGCATGGCGATGATCTCGTTCGGCCGGCGCGGCGCCGGCGGCGGCACGAGGTTCACCTCGACGTTCTTCACGTCGGGCGCCACGGCCTGCCAATAGGCCAGCACGCGGTCGCCATAGTGGCGGCCGACCCAGTCGCGGACGAAGCGCGTCGGCGCATAAAGACGAAGCTTGCCGGCCTTCAGCTCGCCCAGCTCGACTTCGCCAAACCATGTCTTGAAAGCCTTGTCGCCGATTTCCTTGCGAAGCCGATCGCAGACGCGCACCCAATGCGCCTCCAGCTCCTTGCGGCCCGCAATTTCATCCATCTCGACCCCCGCCACGTTCTTCTTATCGTAAGCTGCTTCGTTATTGCTAGAAATCGGTGATTGAATTCGGTTCACGTTTGTCTCCACGGAAGCCCTGCCGCCTTCCATCCCCCTGCCGCGCCGCGCTTGGCCTCGGCATTCAGGGGACCCTCGAAGCCATCCGTCACGTTGAGACATCTACTGTAGCCGGCCGCGGTCATGGCTTTCGCCGCCGCGGCCGATCGGACCCCACTCCTGCACAGAAACAGCAACGGCGCCTCCTTGTCCGTGAGCGCACCCGAAAGGACGGTCACGAAATCCGGGTTGACCTGCATGCTCGGGAAGACCTGCCACTCGACCAGTGCCGGCTTTATGGCCAGCGTCTCGAGATCGGGCAGGCCGACGTAGTTCCATTCAGGTCGCGTACGGACGTCGATGAGAACCGCGTCTTTGCGCTCGCTGAGAATTTTCCAGGCCGTCGTCGGTGCCACATCGCCGGCATAGCCGGCAGCGGGGGACACTTGATATGTGTCGGCTATCTCGTTGTCTGTCGACATGGCCCCCGCTTTTCATTTGTCGAGCAGGGCGTCGAACCTCGAGCCGGCAAACGATGGAAGAATAATGCAGCGCAGCAAGAGCGAAAAAATTCGAATTGAGCGTCGTTGTCGGGACGCCTTATCTTTCGAACGTCGCTGATGCAGAAGCGCTGCTGCTCTCCCTCGTTCGTCTTGTCAGCGAAGAGGAAGCCCCCCGTCTCCGCCTTGGCTCGCGTTCCAGCGCCCCACGCCCCGTCGCGATGATCGGACTCTTAGCAGACCCGATGACGAGCGCAAACGATTCAGCGGCGAACGCCGCACGTGATTCAGATTGTTCCTCGCGCGACTCGATTGACAACTCTGTTCGTTCGATTCTCCGTCATGCGATGCGCGTGACGTCGCTCAACATCTAGCGCTCATCCGCCCGCGCGATGCGATAAAAGCGAATCGTATGTTGTTCGCCCAATTGGCGACCAAATACTCTTCGCCGAAAGTGGCAGAAATTATTTTGGCGCTCTCGCGTCGTGAGCATGAACCAAAAAAGAAAACGCCGCTCGAATGAGCGGCGTTCACTTCAACTGAAGAAAGCCGAAGTGGATCAGGCCATCGCCTTGATGCGCGCGGCGAGGCGCGACACGCGACGCGCTGCAGCATTCTTGGTCACGATGCGCTTGATCGCAGCGCGCTGTATCTCCGGCTGCGCGGCACGCAGCGCCGCCTGGGCGGCGTTCTTGTCGCCGCCGGCGATCGCCTCCTCGACCTTCTTGACCGAGCCGCGCACGCGGCTGCGGCGTGCCGTATTCACGGCAGTGCGGGTCTCAGTCTGGCGGGCGCGCTTCTGGGCCGACTTGTGATTAGCCATTTCGTCCTCGTTGCTCGAAGGGCGCGCTTATACGGGCCGCATGGGGGCCGGTCAAGCGCGCCAAAACCAGCCAATCAGCGGTGTTTCCAGCCTGCTTTGCGCTTCTCCGCGAAAGCCGCCATTCCCTCCGCCCGATCCTCGAAGGCGAAGGTTGCATGGAAGGTGCGGCGTTCGAAGCGAACGCCCTCGGCCAGGGTGGTCTCGAAGGCGCGATTGACGGCCTCCTTGGCGACCATGGTGGCCGGCAGCGAGAGGCCCGCGATCTTCTCGGCCGTGGCGAGCGCATCGTTCATCAAGTCGGCAAGCGGCACGACACGGCTCACCAGACCGCAGCGCTCGGCTTCCGCCGCATCCATCATGCGGCCCGTCAGGACGAGGTCCATGGCTTTCGATTTGCCGACGAAGCGCGGCAGCCGCTGGGTGCCGCCTGCACCGGGAATGGTCCCGAGCGTGATCTCGGGCTGGCCGAACTTCGCGTTATCCGCAGCGATGATGAAGTCACACATCATGGCCATCTCGCAACCACCGCCCAGCGCATAGCCCGCCACGGCAGCCACGATCGGCTTGCGCACCTGGCTCACCTTCTCCCAGCCGACCGTGATGAAGTCCTGCAGGAAGACGTCCTGATACGACTTGTCCTTCATCTCCTTGATGTCGGCACCGGCGGCGAAGGCCTTGTCGCTGCCGGTCAGGACCATGCAACCGATACCGGGGTCGGCCTCGAACGCATCGAGCGCCAGGCCGAGTTCGCGGACCAGGTCGGCGCACAGCGCGTTCAGCGCCTTGGGCCGGTTGAGCCGGATGATGCCCACACGGCCCTTGGTTTCGGTCAGAATGTTTTCGTATGCGACAGCCACGAGCGTCCTCCCAAATATGGGCCGCTCTTAGCTAGCGCTGGCAGTGCGCGCAATAGAAGGTCGAGCGCCCGGACTGCACGAGCCGGCGCACCGCGCGCCCGCAGCCGCGCGTCGGGCAGGCGATGCCGGCGCGATCGTATACATTGAACCGGGTCTGGAAATACCCGAGTTCCCCGCCCGGTTGAACATGGTCGCGCAGCGTCGAGCCACCGTCCTCGATCGACCGCTGCAGCACCTTCTTGATGGCGGCCACCAGGCGCTCGGCGCGCTCGCCCTGCACCGTATGGGCAAGGCGCCGGGGCGAGATGCCGGCCAGGAACAGCGCTTCGCAGGCGTAGATGTTGCCGACGCCGACCAGCGTCTTCTGGTCGAGCAGCGCGGCCTTTATCGGCGTGCGCCGGTCTTTCAGGCGGGCGGCCAGTGCCGCGCCATCGAAGGCCTCGTCGAGCGGCTCGGGCCCTAGCCCCTTGAAAAGCTTGTGCCTGGGGATCGCGTCGTCGGCGGCCAGCAGCATCAGTCCGAAGCGTCGGGCGTCGTTGAAGCGGACCTGCCATCCCTCGTCGGTCTCGAAGACGACGTGGTCGTGCCGGTCGAAGGGATGCTCGGCGGCGCTCGCAGCATCGTGCAGCGTCATGCGGCCCGACATCCCGAGATGGGCGATCAGGGTGTGGCCGTCATCGAGCCGGATCAGCAGGTACTTGGCCCGCCGGTCGATGGCGCGGACCTTGCGGCCCTCGACTTTTTTGGCGAATTGCGTCGGCAACGGGACACGCAGGTCGCGGCGATGCTGCAGCAGGCGGACGATGCGCCGGCCCACCAGCCGGGGGACGAGGCCGCGGCGGACGGTCTCGACCTCGGGAAGTTCAGGCATGAGTCTCCGGCGGTAGGGTCCCCAGCGGCGGGCGTGCGCCGAACAGGGCGCTGCCGACCCGGACATGGGTGGCGCCCAGCCGCACCGCCGTCTCGTAGTCGGCGCTCATGCCCATGCTGACCTTGGCCAGGCCGTTGCGCGCGGCGATCTTGGCCAGCAGGGCAAAGTGCAGCGCCGGCTCCTCGTCGACCGGCGGGATGCACATCAGCCCGACGACCGGCAACTTATGTGTATCGCGGCAGGCGGCGACGAAGGCGTCGACATCGGCCGGGGCAACGCCCGCCTTCTGCGCCTCCTCGCCGGTGTTGACCTGGATGTAGCAGGACGGCCGGCGGCCGAGATGAGCCATTTCCTTGGCAAGTGCTGCCGCCAGCCGGTCGCGGTCGACCGACTGGATGACGTCGAACAGCTTGACCGCGTCGCGGGCCTTGTTGGTCTGGAGCGGACCGATCAGGTGCAATTCCAGGTCGAGATATGCGGATTTGAGATCGGGAAACTTCTCCTGTGCCTCCTGGACGCGGTTTTCGCCGAACACGCGCTGGCCTGCTTCCAGCATCTCGCGGACGCGGTCGGCGCCGTGGGTCTTGGAGACGGCGACCAGGGTGACGTCCGCCGGATCGCGGCCGGTGCTGCGCGCGGCGGCTTCGATCCGCTGCCGGACCTCAGCCAGGCGATCGGCGGCCGCGCTCATGCGTCCAGGCTCGTCCGCGCCGCCAGGGCCTCGGCGCTGTGGGGATTGGCCGCCAGCGCTTCGTCGAGGATGTCGCGCGCCTTGTCCTTGTCGCCCAGAGCTGCGAGGCAGGCGCCATAGTGGGCCAGCAACCGCGGATCGCCCGGCAGTCCGCGCAACGCGTGTTCGTGCAGCGTCCGCGCCTCGGCCGCCCGTCCAAGGTCGACCAGCACGCGGCCGAGGTTGGTCAGCACGAAGGGATCGTCGCTCGCCAGCCGCGACGCGCGCTTCAGCGCGCGCCGAGCCTCCTCGAAGCGCTTGAGGCCGCGCAACGCCAGTCCCTGATTGTTGAGCGCCCGGACGTCGTCGGGAGCTGCTTTCAGGTGGGCCTCGAGGGTTTCCAGGGCCTCCGCGAACCTTGTGTGCTCGATGTGCAGGTTCGAAAGCTGCAGGACGGCTTCGCGGTCGTGGGGGTCGGCCCGCAGTGCCCGGTGCAGCAGATCGACCGCTGCGTCGCCTTTGCCGGCGGCGGCCTGGGCCAGAGCCAGCGTCTTGAAGGCCGCCGCGAAAGCCGGGTCGAGTTCGAGCGCCCGCTCGATCGGCGCGATCGCATCCGTCGGCCGCCCCGAATGATAAAGCACGAAACCCAGCACATGATTGAGACTGGCGCTTTCGGGGGCGAACTCGAGGGCGCGGCCGGCTTCGGCGGCGGCCTCCTCGTGATGGCCGAGGCCGCTCAGGGCGAGCGCCCGGTCGCCCAGAATCTGCCCACGGCGTGCCGCGTCCTCGCCGGCGTCGACCATGGCCATGTCGAGGACCTCGATCGCCGGGGAATAATGTCCCATGCGATAGAGGACGTAGCCCAGCATGTTGCGGGTCCGGGCCTGGAGCGGCTTCAGCGTATCGCCATCCCGCTCATGGATCGCCCGATCGAGATTGCCGACGAACTCGGTCAGCTCGCGCTCCGCCGCGGCGAAGCGGTTGAGGTCGATATAGACCGAGGCGAGCGCCAGCCGGGCCTCGACATGGGCCGGCGTCCGCCGGATCGTCTCGCGAAAGCGCCGCGCCGCCTCGTCGAGACGGCCCTGGCGCCGCGCCACCAGGCCGAGATTGTAGGACAGCATCGGTTCGTTGGGGTCCTTGGCCAGCGCCTTGCGCCACAACGCCTCGGCTTCGGCCAGCGCGCCGCGCTGCGACAGGCAGACCGCGAGGTAGTGCAGGATATCGGGCCGCTCGCCATAGCGGCCAAGCGCGGCGCGGAACAGCGGCTCGGCGCGGTCGAACCAGCCGGCACGCAGATATTGCAGGCCGGACTTGAGGTCGGGGTCCGGCTGAGGCGCTGGAGTCGAGGAAGGCAGGGCCATGGCGCGCTGTGTAGACCCGCCCCACGGCCAAGGCTACACGAAATGCCATGGTCAAGGACGCGGCATTGTTCTCGGCGGCGATGGCCGATGTGAAGCCACTCGACGGCCGGCGCCGGTGGGCGCGGGCGCACGCCGAACCGGCCAAGGTCGCGGAAGGCAAGGTCGCAGAAGGTAAGTCCGTCCCGCCAAGGACCGGACCGCCGCCGGTCAAAGTCTCGCGGGTTCCGGCAGTCGAGCCGGATCTTAGTGCCGACGATCACAGCTTTGATCGCGACGTTGCGCGTGCCCTGTCGCGCGGCAAGCTTGCGCCCGAGGCGACGCTCGATCTCCACGGCATGACCCTGGCGGCGGCCGAGCGCGCCGTCGGCCAGTTTCTCGAACGGGCGACCGGCCGCGATTTCCGCATCGTCCTCATCGTCACAGGCAAGGGCCTGCGTGAGGAAGGCGGACGCCGGGTGGGCGGCCGCATCCGCGCCGAGTTCATCGGCTGGCTCAATCGCGCCGACAATCGTGCCCGGGTGCGCAACGTTCGCCCCGCGCACCCGCACCACGGCGGCAGCGGCGCCTTCTACGTGCTGCTGCGCCGGCGTTCTTCGGCCAGCAGCCGTTCCTTGCGCGTGACGCCCCAGCGATAGCCGGTGAGCGATCCGTCGGCGCCGACGGCGCGATGGCAGGGAATGACGACCGCCGCTTGGTTGGTGGCGCAGGCCCGGCCGACGGCGCGGGCGGCCTTCGGTTCACCGATGCGCCGGGCGATCTCGCCATAGGTGCGTGTCTGGCCGGCCGGGATCTCGGTCAGGGCCTTCCATACCTTCCACTGGAAGGCCGTCCCCACGATGTCGAGCGGCACGTCGGGCGCGTCGAGCGCCGTGGGTTTGCGGCCATAGAGCCGGGCCAGCACGCTTTTTACGCGCGGGCCGAGCGTATTGTCGTTGCGGGCGATGTCGGCTGCCGGGAAGTCGTTCTGCAGGGATTTTTCCAGCGCGCGGTCGTTGTCGCCCAGGAACACCGCGGCAATGCCCTTATGGGTCGCCGCCACCAGTACGCGGCCATAGTCGGAATCGACCGTCGTATAGTCGATGTGGGCCCCGGCGCCGCCCTTGGCATAAGTCGCCGGTGTCATGCCCAGCGTCTTGTCGCTGCTTTCGTAGACGCGGCTGGGCGAGCCGTAGCCGGCCCCATAGAGCGCGCCGGCCACCGTCTCGCCGCTACGCAGTGCCTTGCGGAAGCGCAGACGCTTGCGCGCCGCCAGCCAGTCGCGCGGGTTCACGCCCAGTTCGGCCACGAAGCGCTTGCTGAGCGCGCCGCTCGACAGGCCGACCTTGCGGGCGACAGCTGCCAGCGAGGGTGCCGTGTCGGCTTCGCCCGAGTCGAAAAGGGCGCAGGCTCGCGCCACGGGCTGGCTGAGGCCCAGATCGGCCCGCCAGTCGCGCGGCTTGCAGCGCTTGCAGGCGCGGAAACCCGCCGCCTCGGCCGCATCGGGCGAGGCGTGGAAATCCACGTTCTGGCGCAACGGCTGACGGGCAGCGCACGACGGCAGGCAGTAGACCCCGGTCGACTTGACCGAGAACCAGAACCTGCCGTTGAACGCCCGGTCGCGCCGCAGGAGGGCCTGCCAGCACGTATCCAGATCGGGAAGGGTGGCGGTGGCGAGGACCAAGATGGGAAGCGAGAGTGGGTGTTGGGTCATGGCGCCATAAAAGCACCATGACTCAACCTGCTCTATCCGGCTGCGGCCGGCAATTACCGCTCCAGCGATTTGCCCTAGGACCAGAAGCCCTTGGTGCCTTCGAAGCGGGCCGTGCCCCGGTCGAGCCCGATGTCGCGCAACAGGCGGTCATCGAGCTGGGCGAGCTGGCGTCGCGAGCGGGCGAGTTCGCTTCGGGTCATGACGGCCTCGATTCCAACGACAACCGCACCCGCCATCAGCGCGACAGTGCGGCCGAGGGAGAAGGAGGGGACATCGGTACGGACGAAAGCCCGCACGCTGGATAGGGTCGACATGACTTAGCTCCGCTTGAGGTGTTGAGAACTCGGGGGAGCCTCTTTGTGCCTCGTTTCTTCAATATATTTGCGCTACAATGCCTCCACTTACAAAGGATGAAACCTCGGGGGAGGCATAGAAAATCTATGTACGCGTGCCTTAAATGAGCCGTTCTCAATTGCCACTGAACGCGCTCCGCGCCTTCGAAGCGGCCGCCCGTCACGCAAGCTTCACCCATGCCGCCGAGGAACTGCACGTCACCCAGGCGGCCGTCAGCCACCAGGTGAAGGCGCTCGAGGAAAGGCTCGGCGTGGCGCTGTTCGTGCGCCGTCCGCGCGGGCTCGAGATCACCAGCGAGGGGGCGGCCCTTCTGCCCGATCTGCGCGACGCCTTCGACCGCATGACCAACGCGCTGGAGCGCGTCGGTCGCAAGGCCAACTCCGGCACGCTGAATGTCAGCCTGGTGACGACTTTTGCGCTGGGCTGGCTGGCGCCGCGCCTGCATCGCTTCCAGGCCAAGCACCCCGAGATCGAGGTCCGCATGACGACGACCCAGCGCCGGGTCGATTTCGCGCGCGAGGATTTCGACTGTGCCATCCGCTTCACCGTCCAGCCCGAGGCCGATGTGCATGCCACGCGCCTGTTCAGCGACGTACTGACGCCGCTTTGCGGCAAACGCTATCGCGACAAGCTGAAGAGTCTCGACGATCTGAAGCGCGTGCCCTTCATCGACATGACCTACGATCCCGAATGGGCGATCTGGCTGCGCGCGGTCGGCATGGGCGACTTCAAGCCCAAGCGGGTGCTCACTTTCGATTCCACGATGATCGCCGTGGAGGCGGCGATGGAGGGCGCGGGGGTTGCCCTGGGTCCGCCCCAGCTCTTCCGCGAGGAGCTGGCGTCGGGCCGGCTGTTCCAACCGTTTCCGCAGATCGTCGACAGCGGCAAGGCGTGGTGGTTCGTGTGCCCGCCGGCGTCGGTCGGCCGGCCCAAGACGCGGGCCTTCGAGGAATGGCTGGTCGAGGAACTCAGCGCGCCGCAAATGCGATCCGGCCGTGCGGCACTGGCCGCGGCCGGCCGTCGCTGACTGGTCGTGGGGCAGCCGCGGGACAGGTCCGGGCCAGCAACAAAACTAATCCACGACGACGGCCGAACGGCAAATGACGAGGCCGCTCGCTTCGCGCTAAAAGACGCTCCCATGAGCTGGTTCAATCGTTCGCGTGATACCTCCGAAGGCCCAAAGGGGGCCGCAGCGGCCCGCAACTTTGTGCTGGGCGGCATCGAAGTCGTTGGCCCGTGGGCGCGCGCCTCCTTGCCGGCCACGGCGGAGGCGGGCGGCTTCTTTACGCTCACCAACAAGGGCGCGGTCCCGGATCGGCTGATCGCCGCCAGCAGTCCGGTCGCCGAGCGCGTCGAGATCCACGCGATCACGGTGGTGGGCGACGGCCTTCGCATGCGCGAACGCGAGGGCGGCCTCGCCCTGCCGCCCGGCACCACGCTGACGCTGAAGCCGCGCGGCTATCATCTGTTGTTGACCGGCCTCAAGGCGCCGCTTGAAGCGGGCTCACAGGCGCCTGTCACGCTGGCTTTCGAAAACGCCGGTAGCCTGGACATCGAACTCGCCGTCGCGGCACCCGGTCCGGTCGGCACGCAAACCCTCTAGAGAGTCGGCCGGCTCAGCCGGGATAGCGATGATGTCCGCCGAAGGCGTCTTCTATGACGAGCGCCGACGGATCGTCGCCGAGATAGGCCGGGCCGACCGGGACCTTGCCGTGGCCGCCGGGCACGTCGAGCACATAGGTCGGCTGGGCGAGGCCCGAGAGACGGCCGCGCAGGGCCTTCATCAACGCCTGCCCCGCCTCGATAGAGACACGGAAATGGCCGGTGCCGCGCACCAGATCGGGATGGTGCAGGTAGTAGGGTTTTACCCGGGCCGTCACCAGTGCCCGCATGAGCTGGTCCAGGGTTTCGACATCGTCGTTGATGCCGCGCAGCAGGACGGTCTGGCCCATCAGGGGAATGCCGGCGTCAGCGAGGCGCGCCAGCGCGGCCCGCGCCCCGGCCGCGAGTTCGCGGGCATGGTTGCAGTGAATGCCGAGCCAGAGGCTCGCGCGCCGCGGCCTTAGCGCGATGACCAATTCTGGACTCACCCGCCCCGGGTCGACGATCGGCACGCGCGAGTGGATGCGGATCACGGCGACATGCGGGATCGCGTCGAGGGCCGCGATCAGCTCGCCCATCCGGCGCGGTGCCAGCATCAGCGGGTCGCCGCCGGTCAGGATCACTTCCCAGATCTCGCGATGGTCGCGAATGTAGCCGAGCGCCGCCTCGAGCTCGGCGGCGGACAGGGCCTCGCCGCCGGGGCCGACCTTTTCGCGGCGGAAGCAGAAGCGGCAGTAGACCGGACAGACGTGCAGCGGCTTCAGCAGCACGCGGTCGGGGTAGCGGTGCACCAGCCCCTTCACCGGCGAACGCGCCTCGTCGCCGATCGGGTCGGCCAGCTCGTCGGCCGACACCTCGGTCTCGGCGGCGCTGGGCACGAACTGGCGGGCGATCGGATCGTGCGCGAGATCGCCGCGGTCGATCAGCGCCAGCATCTCCGGCGTGATGGCGATCGCCATCGATCGGGCAGCCTCCGCCAGCCGCGGATCGGGGCTCAGCAGCCCCTCGCGGTCCAGTTCTTCCAGAGTGCGCAGCGTCGGCATTGCGGCGTGAAATAGAAGGCTGGCCCTGCTTTGACGAGTCATTTCGCGTCGGCCAATGTCACTCAAACCGAACATCGAACAGGAATGCCGCCCATGCTCGAAGCCGCCGTCAAAACAAAGATCATGAGCGAGGTCGACCGCCGGTTCGACGAGCAGACCAAGGTGCTGGCCGACCTGGTAAAAATCCCCTCGACGCGGTTCCGCGAGGCGCCGGCGCAGGACATGATGGCCCGCCTGTTCAAGGAGGACGGCCTCGGCGTCGATCGCTGGCAGATCAAGATCGACGACCTGAAGCACCTGCCGGGCTACTCGCCGCATTCCCAGGATTACGACGATGCCTGGAATGTGGTCGGCGCCTGGCGGCCGTCGTCGCCGAAAGGCCGTACGCTGATCCTGAACGGCCATATCGACGTGGTGCCGGAAGGGCCGCACGAGATGTGGGCGCGCAATCCCTTCGATCCGGCGATCAAGGACGGCTGGATGTATGGCCGTGGCGCCGGCGACATGAAGGCCGGGCTGATCCTGAACGTCTTTGCCCTGCGTGCCCTGAAATCGCTGGGCTTCCAGCCAGCGGCCGATGTCTACCAGCAGTCGGTGGTCGAGGAGGAGTGCACGGGCAACGGCGCGCTCGCCTGCCTGCAGCGCGGCTACCGCGCCGAGGCGGCCCTCATTCCCGAACCGTCGTCGGGCGTGCTCACCGTGGCCCAGGTCGGCGTCATGTGGTTCCAAATCAAGGTCACCGGCCATCCGGTCCATGTCTACAAGGCCGACGCCGGCTCCAACGCCATCGAATCGGCGTTCCGCCTGATCCAGCAGCTGCGCGAGCTGGAGAAGAAGTGGAATGCGAAGAAGGCGCACGACACGCATTTCTGCGACCACCATCATCCGGTGAACTTCAACCTCGGCAAGATCGCGGGCGGTGATTGGGCGAGCTCGGTGCCGTCCTGGTGCACCTTCGACATGCGCGTGGGCGTGCTGCCGTCGCAGAACTTGAAGGAATGCCGCCAGGAGATCGAGGATCTGGTGCGGCAAGCGGCGGCCAACGATCCCTTCCTCGGCAACAACCCGCCCAGCGTGACCTGGGAAGGCTTCCAGGCCGAGCCGTTCGTGCTCAAGAACCATGAGCAGGTGCGCGAGGTGTTGGCCCAGGCACACCAGGCGGTGTTCGGCTCCGCTCTCGAGGACAAGACCTCGACCGGCACCGCCGACAACCGCTTCTTCGGCCTCTATGCCGGCATCCCGGCGCTGGTCTATGGGCCGCAGTCCGACGACATCCACGGCTTCGACGAGCGCGTGAACCTCGAGTCGGTGCGCAAGATCACGCAGGCGACGGCCCTGTTCATCGCCGAATGGTGCGGCCTGCAGGCAGCGTAGCCCGCCTCTTCGTCGCTGCAGCGTATCGGGAGACGACGCGCCCTACGCGGCAATCGCCTCCTCGGCTGGCGAGAAGGGCAGGCCCAGGCTGTCGGCCGCCGCCTTGTGTGTGAAACGGCCGCGATGGATGTTGAGCCCGGCGCGAAGGTGGGGATTCTCGGCGACCGCTGCGAGGCCCTGGCGCGCCAGGGCCAGGCCAAAGGGAAGGGTCGCATTATTCAAGGCCTGGCTCGACGTGAGGGGAACGGCACCGGGCATGTTGGCGACGCAGTAGTGGATGATGCCATCCACCTCGTAGGTCGGGTCCGCATGCGTCGTCGGATGCGAGGTCTCGAAACAGCCGCCCTGGTCGATGGCGACGTCGACGATCACCGAACCGCGCCGCATCGACTTCAACATCTGCCGCGTGACCAGCTTGGGGGCGCTGGCGCCGGCGACGAGGACAGCGCCGATCACCGCGTCGGCGGCAAAGACCTCGCGTTCGATCGCCTCGATCGTCGAGAAGCAGGTGCGGACCCTTCCCTGGAACATCTCATCCAGTTCGCGCAGGCGCTCCAGCGAACGGTCGAGGATCGCGACCTCGGCGCCGAGGCCTGCCGCCATCCGTGCGGCATGCGTGCCGACGACTCCGCCGCCGATCACCACGACACGCGCGGGCGGCACGCCGGGCACGCCGCCGAAGAGAATCCCGCGGCCGCCCCGGTGCCGTTGCAGGGCGCCGCCCGCCGCTTCGATGGAAAGCCGCCCGGCGACCTCGCTCATGGGCGCAAGCAGGGGAAGGCCGCCTCTCGCGTCGGTCACCGTCTCGTAGGCGATTGCCGTGCAGCCCGAGGCGAGGAGCCCTTTTGCCTGCTGGGGATCGGCCGCCAGATGAAGATACGTGAAGAGGATCTGCCCCGGCCGCAGCAGGGCCCATTCGCCGGGCTGGGGTTCCTTGACCTTCACGATCATGTCCGCGGTCGAGAATACTTCCGCGGCCGTGGTGACGATGGCCGCACCTGCCTTGCGGTAGACCCCGTCATCGGCGCCAATCCCCGAGCCGGCGTTCGTTTCGACGAAGACGCTGTGGCCGGCATGCACATACTCGCGGACCGCGCCTGGCGTCAGGCCGACTCGATATTCGTGGGTCTTGATTTCCCGGGGCACACCGATGCGCATCGAAAGGATCCTTTCCAATTGATGCTTTCTAGCAACGGATCGCGTTTGTGTTCCTGCAATCTGGTGGCAGATTGTGCAGGTGGTGCCGGAAATCTACGATTTCATCCAGAATTGCGCAGGATTCCAAACAGATGGACATGGACAAAATCGATGCCGCGATCCTGTCGGCGCTCACGACCAATGCCCGGCTCAGCCAGGTCGAACTCTCCACCCGCGTCGGGCTCTCGCCCACCGCAATCGCGCGCCGGCAGCGAGCTCTCGAAGAAAGCGGGCTCATCCGAGGCTATCAGGCCGTCCTGGATTTGAGCCGCTTCGGCCTCGCAACCACGGTTCTTGTCAGGATCACGCTCGACGGCCAGAGCGACGAAGCATTGAAGGCGTTTGAAGCCGGGGTCGTCGGATGCCCGTCGGTGGTCCGTTGCTTCCTCATGTCCGGAAGCGACGACTACGTCGTCATTGTCCTGGCGCGCGACATCGAGGATTTCGAGCGCATCCACCGAACCGAACTTTCCCGCCTGCCGCGCGTTGCCCGGATCGAATCGAGCTTCGCCTTGCGAGAGGTCGTTAACCGGGCGGTTCCTCCCGCGGCCTTCGGCAAGCCGCGTCCAAGGCCGCCGACCAAGGCCGCGGCGCAGGGCGCTTGAGAGGCTCCGGAGCCGTGGGCGCGACAGGCGCCATCAAGGCCGCAGCCGCCGCGTCGACGCGAAAAGACCGAGCGCCACGCCGCCCAACACCACGATTACGCCGACCAGACGCAGGCCGCCGATGGGCTCGCCGACCAGGAACGCCGAGAATCCCAGCGCGACGCAGGGCACCAGCAGCGACACCGGGCCGACCTTGGCGGCGGGATAGGTGCGCAGCAGTGTGCCCCAGATGAGGTAACCCAGCCACATCACGGGCACGACCGTATAGAAAAGCACGAACCAGCCGCGCCATGTCGGGGCGAGGATCGGCGTCAGGATCGCCCCGGGTCCGTCGATCAGGATCGACGCGACCGCGAGCGGTATGGGTGGCAGCACGCTCGCCCATACCGTGACCGCGAACATCGAGACGCCGCGCGCCGTGCGGAAGAAGAGATTGCCGGTCGCCCAGGTGAGCGCCGAGAGCAATGCCAGCCCGATGGCGAGCACGTTCGCCGTGCCTTCGACAGTGCGGGCGATCACGACGACTCCGGCCACGGCGACGGCGAGCCCGACCCACTGGCCGCGCGTGGCATGCTCGCGCAGGAAAAGCGCGGCCAGCACCACGGTGAGCGGTCCCTGCATCTGCACCAGCACGGAGGTCAGGCCCGGCGGCAGGCCGGCTTCCATGGCGAAGAACAGAAAGATGAACTGGCCGGTGAACATGAAGCCGCCGATGCCGGCCAGGGTGGCCCACGAGACGGCGGGCTTGGGCACGAACAGCACCGGCAGCGCACCCAGCAGGAAGCGCCAGGTCGCGAAGGCGAAGGGCGGGAACTCGTCGAGACCGAAACGGATGACGGTGAAGTTGAGACCCCACATCGCCACGATGAGAAGCGCCGCGGCGGCGTGGAGGGGTCTCACCCGTTCACAGCCAGACCCAGGGACGGGCGGTCTTGTCGTTCGATTGCCAGGCCTCGATCTCGGCCTTGCGGCTGAAAGTCTGGGCGATGTCGTCCAGGCCGTTCAGCATCGCATGCTGGCGCCGCGCGTCGATCTGGAAGGGAATGGTGCGGCCGGTCGGCGAGACCACGACGCAATTCTCGAGGTCGACCGTGACGCGGGCATTGCCCGGCGAGGCCGTCATCTCGTCGGCGAGCTGCTCGATCTCCTCGATCGGCAGCGCCACCGGCAGGATGCCGTTCTGGAAGCAGTTGTTGTTGAAGATGTCGCCGAAATAGGGGGCGATCACCGTCTTGATGCCGAAGCCTTTCAGCGCCCACACTGCGCCCTCGCGGCTTGAGCCGCAGCCGAAATTCTCCCGGCTGAGGATGATCGGCGCCTCGCGATAGGGCGCCTGGTTCAGGATGCAGTCCGGGTCCTCGCTGCCGTCCGGCTTGAAGCGGATCTGCTCGAAGCAGAAGGGACCCAGCCCCTCGCGGCCGACATTGTCGACCAGGCGCTCGATGCGGATGATCAGGTCGGTATCGACGTTCTGGCGCATCAGGGGGGCGGCCACGCCGGTGACCTTGGTGAATTTATCCATGGTCAGATTTTCCTTACCCAATTTTCCTTACGTCGGCGATGGCGCCCTTGATGGCAGCGGCCGCCGCCATGGCGGGGCTGGCGAGATGGGTGCGCGCGCCGGGGCCCTGGCGGCCGACGAAATTGCGGTTGGAGGTCGAGACGCTGCGCTTGCCGGGCGGCACGCGCTCGCCGTTGGAGGCGAGGCACATCGAGCAGCCCGGTTCGCGCCATTCGAAGCCGGCGTCGAGGAAGACCTTGTCGAGGCCCTCGGCCTCCGCCTCGCGCTTGATGCGCACCGATCCGGGCACGACCCAGGCCGTCACATGGTCGGCCTTGTGGCGGCCCTTGGCGATGGCGGCGGCGGCACGCAGGTCGGAGATGCGGCTGTTGGTGCAGGAGCCGATGAACACCCAGTCGACCCTGGTGCCCTCGATCGGCTGGCCGGGCTCGAGGCCCTGGTACTGGAGGGCGGCTTCCCACGCTCCGCGCTTCTCTTCCGGGGCTTTCGACGGATCGGGGATCGCCCTGTCGACCGCGATGACATGCTCGGGGCTGGTGCCCCAGGTGATCTGCGGCGCCACGTTCCTCATATCGATCGTGTGCTCGCGGTCGAACCCGGCGTCGGGATCGCTGGGCAGCGTGCGCCAATGGGCGACGGCGCGGTCCCACATCGCGCCCTTGGGCGCGTAGTCGCGGCCGTCGAGGTATTCGTAGGTCGTGTCGTCGGGCGCCACCATGCCGGTGCGCGCGCCCATCTCGATGGTGAGATTGCAGAGCGTGAGGCGCGCCTCGACCGGCAGGGCGCGCACCGCGGAGCCCGCATACTCCACCGCGTAGCCGGTGCCGGCCGCGGTGCCGACGTCGCCGATCAGGTGCAGGATCATGTCCTTGGCCGTGACGCCCGGCTGCAGCGCACCCTCGAAACTGGCGCGGAAGCGCTTGGGCTTCCTCTGCACCATCGTTTGCGTCGCGATCGTATGCACCAGCTCGGAGGCGCCGATGCCGAAGGCGAGGGCGCCCATGCCGCCATGGGTCGAGGTGTGGCTGTCGCCGCAGACCAGCGTGGTGCCGGGCAGCGTCAGCCCCTGCTCGGGACCCATCACGTGCACGATGCCCTGTCCGTCCTGGCCCAGGTCGAACAGCTTGATGCCGTAGGCGCGCGTCGTCTCGCGCATCGACAGGATCAGCGGCTCGCCGGGCGGAAAGGACTTCTCGGTGCGGCCCGGCTGCGTCGACATGGTGTGATCGGGCGTGCCGTAGATCAGGCGGGGCTGCGACGGCGCATAGCCCTTCTCGATGGCCTCTTTCAGCGCCTTGCCGCCCGACATGTCGTGCAGCAGCAGCCGGTCGATGTGCAACAGCACGAAGCCATTGCCGAGATCGCTGATGACGTGACTGTCCCAGATCTTGTCGAAAAGCGTCTTGCTCATTTGGCGAGTCCTCCGGCGCGGCGGATATCAGCACCTCCCAAGCCACGCCGCCAGCTTTTCGCTTTGGTCCTCATCGATCACTTCCAGGTTCGGGTACCACGGCGACGATCCGCGGCGTGGACCCCAGAGCCAGTCTGCGGAAGGGGACAGCAGCAGGAGCGTGGGAATGCCCAGCGCGGCCGCGATGAGCGTCGCGGCCGTTTCGTTGCCGACCACGAAGCCGCAGGCCGCAACGTCTACGGGATCGCTCACCACATCTTTGCCTTCCGGCGGCAGCGTGCGGGCGAACCAGCCCAGCCGGGAAGATGGCAGCGCTTTCGGCCGTAGAGCGCTGGGCGGCGGCAGTGCTTCCAGGGCCCAGCCCAGAAAGTGCGGCAGGCTGCGCAACGGCGCTGCGGCGGCGAAATCTTTTAGCGGCGTGTCGCGCCCAACGGTGGGCACATCGATCAGGTCCGCGATGCTGGCAGCGCACTGAACTACTGCATCGACACCGCGGGTGCGCAGGACCTCGGCGCCGCGCAGCATCATCAGCGTGTCGCGCACGGCCGCATCGCTCTCCACGTCAGCCTGCTCGGGATAGAGCAGCAACCGACCAGAGAGCGGTTCCTCGCCTTGCCAGCGCGGCAGGTCCGGCGACCAGCGACCGCCGTCGGGCAGCTCGAGCCGCGCCTCGTGGTCCACCAGGCCGCGCCACCAGTCGCCTTGTCGCAGCAGCAGCTCGCCGCGCCGCAGGCGCAGCCGTGGATCGTCCGGGCGGACCGTCAGTGCCGACTCGAGATCGGTCAGCGCGCCCGCCCAGTCGCCGCGCGCCGCCAGCAGGGTCGCCCGCGCGGACAGGCAGGGCAGCATGCGGTGATCGATCGCCAGTGCCTCGCCGTAGGCGCGCTCGGCGTCGTCGGTCCGGCCCAGGGCTTCCAGAGTGCGGCCTTTGTTGTGGGCGATGGCGGCGTCGCCGGGTGCCAGCCGTGCCGCGCGTTCGAGCGCCTCGAGGGCGCCGTCATGTCGGCCGAGACGGCCGAGACACCCGGCCAGATTGACCTGTGCCGCGGCGTCGCGCGGCAGGAACGCTGCCGCCCGTTCCAGCGGCTCGCGCGCCTCGGCGAAGCGGCCGAGCTTCAGCCGGACCTGTCCCAGAAGATGGAGGAGCTGCCCGGAGTTGGGGCGCGCCTCGACGGCGCGCGCGAACAGGCTCTCGGCGCCGGCGAAGTCGCCGGCCGCCGCGCGCTGCAGGGCGTCTCGGCCCAGCGCTTCGATCTGTTGGTCGGAAAGTGCCATGTGCGGGCTCTAGCAGAGCGGCCGATGATCTGGCAAAGGGCCGGCCGCCAATGGTCAAGCGCGCCAGAACGGTTTTTGCGCCTCGAACTTCATCTGGCTGCGGCTGATGCCGAGATCGCAGATGGCGTGGTCGTCGAGCATGGTTATCTCACGCCGGCTGTGGGCGCGGCGGTGCCATTCGCGCAGGATCCGGTGGAACGCGGCAAGGCAGAGAGGACGCCAGGTCATGACGCGCAGGAAGCGCCAAGAACGCCGCCCACTCTATCCGGCGCTTACTTGTAATTCGGGGGGCAATTCGCCAGCAAAGAAAAAGCCGGCGGTCGACAGGGAGGCTGAGGGTCGACCGCCGGCCAGTGTCCGGAGAGGGAAGGGCCCGCGCAGGGTATGAAACGGGCCCGCTCCGGATTCGAAGATCAGCCGCGCCAGAAGGGCTTGTTGGCCTCGAACTGGATCATGCTCGGGCTGAGGCCGAGGTCGCGCGCGGCGCGGTGGTCGAGGTTGGCGAGCTCACGCCGCTCCTGCGCACGGCGGCGCCAGGTCGCGAAAATCTGGTTGAACGCGGTGAGGGTGCCGGCCAGCGGCGCCTTGGAACTGTAGTGGAGCGAGATGTCGGCCATCGGACTTCTCCTGAAGGGGTTGCGTCTTGTGTGAGCTGCATTTGTGCTTCGGAACGGGCCTTTACAAATGACGGTTTGTCCTTATTTGATAAGAATAACTCATGTGAAGGATTGGCCATGAAGCGAACCCTGCCGCCGCTCAACGGCTTGCGCGCCTTCGAAGCTGCGGCGCGTCATATGAGCTTTACCGATGCCGCCGAGGAGCTGAGCGTCACCCAGGCCGCGATCAGCCATCAGGTGCGCGGGCTCGAACAACGCCTCGGATTAAAATTGTTCGTGCGCCGGAACCGCTCCCTGCTGCTCTCCGAAGCGGGCCAGGCCTACCTGCCGGCGGTGCGCGGGGCGTTCGACCAGTTGAACGAGGCGACCGAGAAGCTGCTGCAGAAGGACCGTGGCGGCCACCTCACCGTCACGACCACGGCGTCGTTCGCCATGAAGTGGCTGGTGCCGCGGCTGGGCGGCTTCCAGCGCGCCAATCCCGAGATCGACGTCCGCATCAGCACCGGCACCGGGCTGATCGATTTCGGGCGCGAGGACGTCGATATCGGCATCCGCTACGGCCGCGGCCACTGGCCCGGGCTGACGGCCGAACGGCTGGTTAGCGAGGACATCATGCCGGTCTGTGCGCCGTCGCTGCTCAAGGGCCCGAATCCGCTCAAGAAACCAGTCGACCTCAAGCGCTTCACCCTGCTCCATATCGGCAATTTTCCCGATGACTGGCAGGTCTGGCTGACCGCAGCCGGCGTCAAGGGTGTCGATTCCTCGCGCGGTGTGTCGTTCGACTTTCCGGTGGCGGCGTATCAGGCGGCGATGGACGGGCTGGGTGTGGCGCTCGGCCGCCACCCGCTGGTGGCGCCCGACCTGAAAGCCGGCCGGCTGGTCGTGCCTTTCGACTTCAAGATGTCGAGCGAGTTCGCCTACTACCTCGTCTATCCGCAAGAAGCGATCCGGCGGCGCAAGATCAAGGCGTTCCGCGATTGGCTGATGCCGCTGGCCGACCTCGGGCCGCGCCCCAGCTAGAAATCCGGGCCTAAAGTGCCCTGAGGAACGCAACGATATCGCGCTTGTCGGCGTCGCCCAGCGTGTCCTTGCTGTCGCTCTTCTTCTTGTAGAAGTCCCACATGAAGGTGACGGCCTCGTCGAGGCTCTTGAAGCGGCCGTCGTGGAAGTAGGGCCCGGTCTTTGACACGTTGCGCAGCGATGGCACCTTGAAGGCACCGCCGCTGCCGACATCCTCGGGGCCTTTCTTGTCGTAGGACGCCGGCACATGGCAGGTCATGCAGCCTGCTTTGCCGGCGAACAGGTCGTAGCCGCGCTTCACGTCGGCCGGCGCGTTGTCGCGCGGCATGCCGTCGGGGCTCAGGAAGGGCGCCGGCCCGTTGGGCAGCGATTTCACGTAGGCCGCCAGCGCCTCCAGCGCCTCCTTGGCGGGCTCCACACCCTTCATGCGGTTAACGATGATGCCGCGGATGTTGGTCTCGATCGACGGGATGTTGCCGGCCCACGACCATTCGGCCTGGCGCGTTCCCGCCCCCCAGAGGGTGGGGGTGCTGCGACCCCGGGGATCGCCGTCCGGCACGACGTCCAGTCCGACGTAGGTCTTGTTGTCGGTATGGCCGTTCATCGGGTGGCAGGTGGCGCAGGAAACCTGGGCGCCGCCCGACAGGCTCTTGTCGTTGAACAGGGCCCGACCCTTGTCGATCATCTGGGCGTTGGCTTGGGCGCCCCCTTGAGCGAACGCCGGCAGCGGCAGGGCCACGAGGGCGGCGATGACGAGGAAACGCTTCATGCCTGTCTCCATCCCGGATTGTCATTTCTTGTTGGGAATTTACGTACGTCCGCCGCCGGCGGATCACAAGCCACGGCATCATTATTTGCATTTACAAATAATGATGCCGGAGCGATCATTCGCGTCCGGAGGGTGACGTCATGGAATTCGGTTACTTCACGCTGAGCGACAATCGCTATCCCGGCAATCCGCGGGCGCCCGAGCAGTTCATCAAGGACATCTTCGCCGAGGCGCTGTGGGCGGAGAAGGTGGGGCTGAACTCGGCCTGGATCGGCGAGCATCATTTCAACCTTCTCGGCGTCAACGCCTCGCCGCTCGCCATCCTGGCGCAGCTCGCGGGCGCCACGACCAAGCTCAGGCTGGCGCCGGCCGTCACCCTGTTGCCGGTGCATCATCCGCTGCATGTCGCCGAGGAATGGGCGACGCTCGATCTGCTGTCGGGTGGTCGCGTCGATTTCGCCGCCGGTCGCGGCTACGACCGCAAGGAGTACGAGCCGTTCCAGGCGCCGTTCGGCGAATCGGCCGAACTCTTCGCCGAAGGGCTGGAGATCGTATGGCGCGCCTGGACCGAGCCCGGGAAGTGGTCGCACAAGGGCAAATTCTACCAGTTCGACGACGTCGAGGTGCGACCGCGGCCGTCCCAGACTCCGCTCAGGCCCTATGTCGCCTGCTTTTCACGTCCGTCGATGGAACTCGCGGCCCGCAACGACTGGAACGTGATCTACGCGCCGTTCGCGGCCGCCATGGTCTACGGCTCGCTGACCGATGCCGTGCGGGTCTATCGCGAGACCTGCGAGGCCACGTTCAAGCGGCCGATGCGACGCGCCATGTGCTCGTACTTCGTCCATATCGCGTCGACGCCGGAGGAGGAGCAGTACGGCAAGCAGGCGCTGGTGCGCTATTTCCAGGACGCGCTGATCGCCGCCTTCCCGTCCTCGTCGGGCGAGAACGTGCCGCCGACCTACAAGTACTTCGTCGAGATCGTGAACATCCTGCGCGACATGCGGCCCGAGAAGCTCACCGACAAGTCGATCCTGTGCGGCAGCCCGCAGCACATCGTCGACACGCTGAAGCAGGTCGAGGCCGCCGGCATCGCCGAAGTCATTCTCTACTTCAACTACGGCCAGATACCGCATGCCCTCGTGAAGGAACAGATGGAGCGTTTCATGCGCGAGGTGGCACCGCACTTCGTGGCCTGATGCCATGGGTCCGCTCGACGGTTACCTGCCCTATCTGCTGAACCGCGCCGGCAGCCGCATCGCCACGGCCTTCAGCGAGGAAGTCCGCCCGCTCGGCGCCACGCTGCAGATCTGGCGGGTGCTGGCAGCGCTTCGCGAGCGTGACGGCCGCCGTATGGGCGACCTGTCGGAGACGACCTCGATCGAGGTTTCGACGCTCACGCGCCTTGTCGATGGCATGGAAAAGAAGGGGCTGGTGGCCCGGCGTCGCGACGCCGCCGATGCCCGCGCCGTCGCGCTTCATGTCACGCCCGCCGGCCGGCGACTGACGCAGCGCCTGGTGCCGATCGCCGAACGCTACGAGACCGTCGCGCTGGCCGGCTTCAATGCCGTCGAAGCCGAGGCCCTGAAGGCAGCACTTCGCCGGCTCTACGCCAACATGGATGCACTGGAGAAACCCCAACGCCTGCGCGGTTGAACTCGGCCCGAAACGGGCCGATGCTACTTGCGAATCGCTTGCAAGGAGTTTCCAAAGTGGCCCGCCTGACTTCCTTGGACGATCTGCGCCGCGTCATTCCCGAGCCACGCCCGACGACGCGCGTCAAGATCCTGGAGACCCTCGACGATCAGTCGACCGCTTTCCTCGCCCGCTGTCCCTTTGCCTTGGTCGGCACGACGGCGGCCGACGGCACGGTCGAGGTCTCGCCCAAAGGCGATGATCCAGGATTTATACGGGTCGAGAATTCGAGGACGCTGCTGATCCCCGAGCGAGTCGGCAACAATCTGGCTTTTGGACTGAGCAACATCCTGGCCACGGGCAAGATCGGCCTGATCGCGCTGGTGCCGGCAACCGGCGAAACGTTGCGCGTATCGGGTACCGCCGAGATCCATGACGATCCGGGGCTGCTGGCGTCACTGAGTTCGCTCGGCAAGCCGGCGTTGCTCGCCACCCGGGTCCGCATCGAGCATTGCTACTTTCACTGCGCGCGGTCGATCGTGCGCGCCAAGCTGTGGGATCCCAAGGCCTGGCCGGCGCCCGGCCGCGTGTCGTTCGGCAAGATCATCGCCCCAAAGATCGGCGCCGGTGACGACGTGGCGGCGCAAATCGATGCGAGCGTCAAGGGGGCATACACGACGCGGCTCTGGCAGAACAACTAGGCCGTGCGCTCGATGGACCGCCCCTGATGGGCAACGCCGCCGACATGCGTTAGAAATCCGGCAGTGACTGGAATCTGGCGATGAAGCGGAAAGTCGGCCTGTTTCTTCTGGCGGTGATGATCGCCGTCAGCCTCGGCGCGACCGTCGTCGTCTCGCTGGCGATGGACCGTCTGGTCACCCACCTGCAGGCACAGGAGCTCGAGAGGCTCGAGGCCAGCCTGAGCGATCGCTTCGCCATATTCGAGACCATGCTCCGCAGCCAGAACGGCCGGATGCACGAGGAAATGGCGAAAGTTCTGCCGGAGATCGCCGCCGAACTCGACCGCACCGGCCGGAAGCCCGAAGACCTTTCGAAGGAAGAACTCGAAGCGCTGACCAAGAAGTACGGCGTCGAGCACATCTATTTCATCAACCGCGCCTTCACGGTTTTCCAGACGAACCTGCCTTCCGACATGAACCTCGTCTTCCCCAAGGGCGATTTCACCCAGTTTCTCGACGATGTGTTCGATTCTGGCGAGGTCATGAGCGACGGCGTCGATCTGTCTTCGGTGACCGGAACGCTGCGGACCTACAGCTACTTCGGACCGAGAGACAAGGACTACATCATCGAGACTTCGAACGAGGTGCGGACCAGCCTCGGCCGCGGCGATTTCGGCTGGATGAGCAAGTTCTTCTTCGAGGACATCTTCGCCGACGCCGTCCGCTCGAACCCGTACGTCAAGGACGTGGACATCTTTCTCGTCACCAGCGCGGGTGCCTGGTCGCTGCTCCGGGTCGGCGAGAAGCTCACCCCCGGCCTTGCCGAGGCCGTCGCCAAGACCGACCGCCACGAAGTCACCGGCGCCGACGGCCGGCTCGTCACGAATTACAGCCGCTATGTCTCGACCGGGGGCGTCCGCAAGGGCGAGCCGGTGTCCAAGATGCTGGTCATCCGGAAGATCACCTACGACACCGGTCTGGCGCACGAAGCCGTCGTCCAGGTCTTCACCAGCGCGATGGTCGTTCTGGCGCTCATGTTGCCGGTCGTGTTCTGGATCGCTTCGCGGCTTCTGCAGCGGCATCTGCTCGATCCGCTGTTCAATTTGCGCGGTGAAGCCGGAGCGATTGCCGGCGGCAACCTCGACCAGGCCATCGCCAACACGGAGCGGCGCGACGAAATCGGGCAGCTCGCCAAGAGCTTTGCCTCCATGCGCGATTCGGTCCGGCGGACGATCCTCGATCTCAAGACGACGAACCTGTCCATCGAGCGCTTCGTGCCGAAAGCGTTTCTCGCCATCATGGGCAAGCCGTCGATCGTGGATGTCGGGCTGGGCGACAACAAGCAACGCGACATGACGGTGCTGTTCTCCGACATCCGCGATTTCACGACGCTGTCGGAGAAGATGACGCCCGACGCGAACTTTGCCTTCATAAATGCGTACCTGGAGCGCATGGGGCCGGTCATCCGCACCCATGGCGGGTTCATCGACAAATACATCGGCGATGCCATCATGGCCTTGTTCGAGACGGCCGACGACGCCTTGCGCGCCAGCCTCGACATGCTGGAGACGCTCGACCGCTTCAACGCCGATCGCGGCACTTCGGGGCAGGAGCCGATCGCGATCGGCGTCGGCCTCAACAGCGGCTCGCTGATGATGGGCACGATCGGCGAACAGCACCGCATGGACGGAACCGTCATCTCCGATACCGTCAACCTCGCCTCGAGGGTCGAGAGCCTGACCAAGGTCTATCGTATGCGCTTGCTGATCTCGCAATATACCTACGAGCAGCTTTCCGACCCCGCGGCCCGCGACATCCGGCCGATCGACGTGGTGATCGTCAAGGGCAAGACCCGGCCGGTCACGATCTACGAAGTCTACGAGCGCGATGCTTCTGCCGACCGCGCGACCAAGGGTCTGACCCGCGACCTCCTCCTCCGAGGAGTCGAGGCGCTTTCCCGGCACGACACGACGGCTGCCCGGCAGAGCTTCCTGCAATGCCTGGCCCTCGCTCCGGGCGACCCGGCGGCGACCAATCTTATGAAGAGCTGCGCCTGACCGGCCGAACCGGTGCCTCGCGTCAGCGCGACGCGCGGGCCTCGCGGAACGAGACGAGGCGGCGTTCAGTCTCGTCCCACAGCACCAGCCGGACGCAGCGGAAACTCTGGAACAGGGTCAGGCGGCCGACGTAGCGCAGTTCCGGGTGATCCTCCAGCACGCGCGGCAGTCGATAGTAGGGGATCCGGCTGCACAGATGGTGCACATGGTGCACGCCGATGTTGCAGGTGAACCAGCGCAGGAAGGCCGGCAGGTCGTAATGCGAGCTGCCGTGCAGCGCGGCGTCATGCAGGTTCCACTCGCCGTCGTTCTCCCAGATCGTGTCTTCGAACTGATGCTGCACGTAGAACAGCCAGACGCCGACCGAGGCCGACAGCAGCAGTATCGGCAGATGGATGAGAAGGAACGCCTTGATCCCGACCAGCCAGATCAGCAGGGCGGCGATCGAGGCGATCGCCAGATTGGTCGCCATGGTGCTGATCCAGGGCCGCCAGCCGTCGCGCATCAGCCCGACCGGCAGGCGATGCTGCAGAATGAACAGATAGGCGGGTGCCACGCCGAACATGAACAACGGGTGGCGGTACACGCGATAACGCAGCCGCCCCCAGAATCCCCGTGCGCGATATTCCTCGACCGTGAGTGTGTCGACATCGCCCAGGCCGCGGCGGTCGAGATTGCCGGTAGAGGCATGGTGCGTGGCGTGCGTGCGACGCCACACGTCATGCGGCGTGAGCGTCGCCACGCTGACGATTCGCCCGATCCAATCGTTGGCCAGCCGTTGACGGAAGAAAGCGCCGTGGCTGCAATCGTGCTGGATGGCGAAGAGCCGGACCAGGAAGCCGGCCGCGGCGATGGCCAGCGGCAGGGCGAGCCAGTAGCCGATATCGAGCGTTGCCCAGGCGAGCGCCCAGAGGGCGGCGAGCGGCACGACGGTGATGGCGATCTCGACGATGCTGCGGCTGTTGCTCGGCTGCCGGTACCGCGCCAGAAGCTGCATCCAGGCACGGGCGTCTGTCACGGGCGCGGCAACATCCACAGAGTCTTGGCCGTTTCCCAATCGCGTGAACTTTCCTGTCGATATGCCGGCATCTGATCGAGCCGTTCGTTCGGCCTTAGGCGGGCAGAGCGGCAAAAGCAACGAGCGAAGTGGCTCAACCCGCTGAATCCTGCGGCAATCAGGCCGACTGTGGCCGCCGTGTGGCAGATCCCGCCGGGGCCCTGCCCGAACTCCGGGGCGCCGGCACGGGTTTGGCCCTGATTCGCACCGCGCGACCGTCCGGCTGGTCGATGTCGAAAGCGCCGGTCTGGCGGACGAGATCGCTCAGTTTGCGAAAGCCGTAGGTGCGCGGATCGAAATCGGAGGCGATGTTGGCCAGGCGCTGGCCGACCGCGCCCAGCCCGACCCAGCCGTCCTCGCTTTCCATCTGGGCGATCGCCTTGGCCAGGATTGGCACGGCGGCACTCACCGGCTGCAGCGATTTGGGCGAAGGCCCCTGATCGGGCGTCGACACCTCGGCCTCCGGCAGGAGATTTTCCGTATAGACGAACCTGCGGCAGGCCTGCCTGAAACTCTCGGGCGTCTTCTGCGCGCCGAAGCCGTAGACGTCGGCGCCTTCCTCGCGCAGGCGCGACGCCAGGCGCGTGAAGTCGCTGTCCGACGAGACGAGACAGAAACCATCGAACCGGCGGCTGTGCAGCAGGTCCATGGCGTCGATCACCAGGGCGATGTCGGACGCGTTCTTGCCCGAGGTGTAGGCGAACTGCTGATAGGGATCGATGGCGTACTTCTGCAGGATGTCGGACCACGACTTGAGGCGAGGGCTGGAGAAATCCCCGTAGATCCTGCGCACGCTGGCCTCGCCGAACTTGGCGACTTCCTCGAACAGGCCCGCCGCGATCCGTGGCGACGTGTTGTCGGCGTCGATCAGGACGGCGAAGCGGCGCAGGCGGTTGTCTTCGGCCATGTCTGACACCTCGCTGGAATTTAAGCCGAAGACTTCTCGTAGATCGCGTCGACATGAATGTCGGCGCAATCGAGCAGCGGGAAAGGAGACGTACCACCCTGGAAGGCGAGGAACAGGTCGGTGCCGCCCAGCATGATCGCCTGCGACCCGCGCTGCATCAGCTGCTCGCCCGCCTTGAAGAACACGTCCCGCTGCGGGGCAGTGACACGGCCGATCTGCGCCATCGCCATGTAGGCATCCCCTACCTGGTCGAACATGTCGCCGTCGGGTGCCATCAGCTCGGCCGAGGACACGCCGCCATAGAGCTTGGTCTGCATGACCAGCCGCGTGCCCAGCACGCCGATCTTCTGGAGACCGGACTTCTGGATCGCGGCATCGACGGCGCGGACGCCGTGGACCAGCGGCAGCGGCGAAATCGGCAGCAGTTCGTTGATGCAGAAATGCCCGCCCATCGACGTGACGGCGGCGGCTTGGGCCCCGGCGGCTTTGAGGCGCCCGATCAGGCCGGCGAAGATCTCGGCCTGGCGGCCGGGATTGCCGCCGGTCAGGTTTTTGGACATCTCGCGCACGTCGGCATGGGCGATCGTGCAGTCGAGCGGGACGCCGGCGGCGACGTGACGGTCGATCAGGCCGCGGTAATAGAAGTCAGTCGCGGCTGGACCTATGCCGCCGATGAGTCCGATATGCATATCGCGACTGTCTCTTATTGCCCGACGCGCGGCAACTGGTCGGCAGCGCACGCCGATTTGCGGTGGTGCCTCAGTTTGAAATCCAGCGACCCTGTATGAAATGGCGACCGACAGTTCCAGACAAACGACCGACATGGCATACTGACAATGGAAAATATCCGACGTCGTGGCGTTGATCGATAAAGTCGCTCCCGCACCGAAGCCGCGCGGGCCCCTATCGCCAGCACGTCGCCGCCTAGGCGAGCGCCCAGTGGTAACTCGGAGATACCAATGTATACGGCTTTGGTAATCGGTGCGATTTTCGTCATCGTGCTGGGCGTGCCTGCGACCATATGGCTAACAAAACTAATAAGGCCACCGAAACCGGAAGACG